>CAJJDL010000251.1 GCA_905182935.1 uncultured Nitrospinaceae bacterium
TATAAAATGTGTCTTGCATATCTCGAGCTGGATGATTTTTTGGAATGTTAAGAGATTCAAAATTATAAAAATCAGTTTCAATTTCTGGTCCCTCTTCTACGCTAAATCCCAGGCTAAAAAAAATAGATATCACTTCATCCATAACTTGGGTGACTGGATGAGTAGAACCAGAGGACCCTCCTCTACCTGGTAATGTAGTATCAAATTCGTTATTGCTGACTAAAGTCTGGTCGGATTTATGTTCCAATGCTTGCGCCTTCTCCTGAATAAGGGCAGTGACATTTTGTTTAAATTTATTGATGTGCTTTCCTATTTGCGGCTTTTGGTCGTTAGGGAGAGTGCGCATTTCAATTAGCATTAACGAAACGCAACCCTTTTTACCAAGAAAATCGGAGCGAACTTGTTTTAGTTCTTGTAAAGAAGATACTTTGGTTATAAGTAAATCAAAGTTTTCTTGGTGCTGCTGGAGCTTTTCGATCATAATCGAATTAGAGGAGAGGGAGTCAATATGCCGGCGAACCCCGGTGTCGTTCCAACTTAAGAAGAACTTAGTTGAGATCGCGCCGTTTGGGTCAGTACCTTGAATGAATCTACATTGTTGATAGCAAGGTGAGAAAGAACTTTACGGTCTAATTCAATATTAGCTATTTTCAAGCCATGTATAAATTGACTGTAAGTCAGTCCTTCCGCCCTCACTGCCGCATTTATTCTAGCGATCCACAGTCTTCTGAAGCTCCGTTTTTTAACTCGGCGATCCCTGTAGGCGTAGCAAAGTCCTTTTTCAACGGATTCTCGAGCTTTGCGGAAAGCTCGACTACGAATACTGCGAAAACCTTTGGCCAAATCAAGAATTTTTTTTCTTCTTTTCCTTGAAACCGTGCCATTAATTGCTCTTGCCATTACAATCTCCTATCCTTAAATCAATTTTATTAAGTTTTTTTCCTTATTTTTAATGCAAGCCCATCAGAACTAGTAGACTAGTAGGGAATTAATACCCGCACCTTACGAGCATCGCCTGGTGACATAATTGTTGAATGTCGTAAGTTTCTTTTCGTTTTAGTCGATTTACTTGTAAGTATATGGCTTGTACCTGCTTTGTTACGTTTAATTTTACCCGTACCCGTTTTGCTAAACCGTTTTGCTGCACCTTTATTCGTTTTCATCTTAGGCATAATCTAGTCTTCCGTACAATTTTTATTAGTTTTATTGAATATTCAATTGTTGTTTTATTCTAAGCTTTTTTCTTAAGGCCTTTTGGTGCAAAAATCATACATAATGTTTTGCCTTCCTGTCTGGCTTCTTGTTCAACAACGGCCATATCTCCTAATGTTTCCTTCACTCGTGCAAGAAGCTTTTGTCCATTTTCTCGATGTACAATTTCTCTGCCCCGAAAAAAAACAAGAATTTTGACTTTATCCCCAGCTTCCAGAAAACGAAGAGCATTTTTTAGTTTAAAATCATAGTCATGCTGATCCGTGTTGGGTCTAAATTTTACTTCTTTTACGTGAATAATTTTTTGCTTTTTTCTAGCTTCTTGTGCTCGCTTACTTTGTTGGTACTTAAACTTGGAGTAATCCATGACACGACAAACAGGAGGACTGCTATTTGGAGCAACTTCAACTAGGTCTAGATTCCTATCCTGTGCCATATTAATAGCATCCTGCGTTAGCAAAACGCCTAATTGATCACCATTATCTCCAACCACGCTTACTTCCTTAACTCGGATCATGCCATTGATACGGGGCCCCTGATTTTTAGTAATAGAAAAAAACCTCCTCTAAATAGGTTGAATCGATTCACCAAGCTTCTTTTCACTAACTTCCAAACTTAACTTATCAGTTAGTTCGTCAATAGTAAAAGTAATTGTTTCTTTTGATCTTCTTTTACGAACAGCTAATATCTTGTTTGTCTGTTCTTTTTCCCCAATAACAATCATGTAAGGGATTTTCTGAATTTGAGCGTCACGTATTTTGAACCCAATTTTTTCATTTCGCAAGTCTTTTTCTACACGAAACCCACTAAGGGTCAATTTTTTAAACACTTCATCCGAATATTCGTGGTTTTGATCAGTGATGGGTAGGAGAATAATCTGAACAGGCGCTAACCATAAAGGAAAAGCCCCGGCATAATGCTCGACTAGGCAGCCAAAAAACCTTTCCAAAGACCCCATTAATGCCCGGTGGAGCATAATAGGTTGGTATTTTTGACCATCTTCTTCAATATAGTTAATATCAAATCGTTGAGGAAGATTAAAGTCGACTTGAACGGTTGAAACTTGCCAAAACCGATTGAGGGAATCTTTTATTTTGATATCAATTTTTGGTCCGTAAAACACACCTTCTCCGGGATCAATTTCATACTTCAATTTTGATTTTTCCAAAGCCTGTTTGAGTGCATTGGTCGCTTTTTCCCAGTTTTCTTCTGATCCGACAAATTTATCTGGTCGAGTACTCAAGTAAACTTTATATTCATTGAATCCGAATGACTTTAGAATCAATAGAATGAGGTCTAAGACCTTAATAATTTCTTCTTCAATTTGGTTTGGGCGGCAAAACAAATGTGCATCGTCCTGAGTGAACCCCCTTACCCTTAAAAGTCCGTGTAAGACCCCTGACCTCTCATAACGATAAACCGTTCCTAGTTCGGCATACCTTACGGGTAGGTCTCTGTAGCTCCTAAGACGGCTCTTATATATTTGGATATGGAATGGGCAGTTCATAGGCTTCATGACATACTCTTTTCCTTCTATATCCATAGGAGAGAAGATATTATCTTTGTAGAAATCCATATGCCCACTAGTTTTCCACATATCAACTTTAGCTGCATGTGGAGAGTGAACCATCTCGTAGCCATTTTTAAAATGTTCCTCTTTCCAGAAATCTTCCATAAGGCAACGTATTCGCGATCCCTTTGGGTGCCAAAGAATGAGCCCTGGTCCAACTTCATCGGTAACAGAAAACAGGTCCAATTCCTTGCCTAATTTACGATGATCTCGTTTTTTGGCTTCTTCTAGGCGTTTAAGATAGAGCCTTAATTCCTTGTCTGTATGCCATGCGGTTCCATAAATTCGTTGCAGTACTTTGTTGCGTTCATCGCCTCGCCAGTAGGATGCAGATGTGTTTAATAACTTAAAAGATTTTAGAAACTTTGTGTTTTCGACGTGCGGTCCTCGACATAAGTCTGTGAACTCTCCTTGAGTATAGACAGAAATAGGGTCATTAGACGCGATGTCGTTGATTACTTCTCGTTTAAATGGTTCATTCATGTCATCGAACATCTTTAGAGCTTCTTCACGTGGCATTTCTTTACGGATGATATCGAGGCTTTGCAATGATATCTCCTTCATGCGCTTTTCTATTTTTTCGAGATCTTCTGGAACAAATGGAGACTTACGATAAAAGTCGTAATAAAAACCATCTTCGATAACCGGTCCAATAGTTACCTGTGTTTCCGGGTACAACTGTTTTACTGCCTGTGCCATTAAATGGGCGGCACTATGACGGATTGTTTCAAGGTCAGTTTTTGTTTTATCGTTTGTCATTAAAATTAATTATGAGGTAATAGGCTTTATTTTGTAGTGATTAAAATTTATTTTACTAAGTTATGTCTATTAAAAATCCTAGATTTTGTAAGATAACCAATATATGCAATGGGTTAGAAAAAAAGACCATAAAGGGAAATAAATTTCTAACAAAAAATAGGCACGGGCGGCTTCGAACCGCCGACTCCTTGCATGTCAAGCAAGTACTCTACCCCTGAGCTACGCGCCTAGATATGGAAGCCTATTTTATTGTTAATGTCACGTTTGTCAAGGGAAAGATGAAACCTTGTGAACGATAAAATAATTGTTTTATAAGGCTTAATGTGAGTTTTTTGTGATAGATGGTTCTCTTTTCCTTGTGGGCTCAATTTAATGGCAATGAGGGGAAGAAATAAATTAAAGCCAAGTTGAATCATGATAAGAGCGGTAGCGCTCGCCAAACTTAGCAAACATAGCTTTCTCTTCTAAATAGGCACGAAATATATTTAAAGGAATAATAAGGGTAAATGTATAAATTATTCCAAAAGCTGAACCGCACGCAAAAAATAATCCTAAGTGGGTAAATATGATCCCTATATAGATAGGGTGACGAATGAAACGATAAACTCCCCTTGCTACAATTGAATTTGCTTCAGGTAGTACCCTTAATGCCTTGCCAAGAGAAGCCATTCCTGAGACCCAAATCGCTAGTCCTGCCATGCCGATGACTAGGCTGTAAGGAATTAACCTTTCAATGCCGAACCCAAAGTTTTTAGGTAAAAAAAATACGATCAAAAGGGGTAGTAAATACAGAGATGGAATTAAAAGGTCTAGAAATAATTTTTGATTGGATGTCAATGACTTTAGATTAAACATTCTTAATTTAGTATCTGTTGATTGAATACTTCTCTTCCTTCTAAAATTTCCATTTCCAATGCAACTTTATAAAAAGGAAGGGAAATGGAATTTGGTTTGATTTTCACGGCATCTTTCTCAGTTGTGAGGATAATCTTTGCGCCCGACTTAATGGCTGAATCTTCGATGTATTTTAGGTCAGATAAGTTGTACTCGTGATGATCAGGAAATGGATGATAACAAACTACCCTTGCGCCAGATTGTTCCAAAAGTCTCCGGAAGTCTTTTGGATTAGCAATTCCAGAAAAAGCTGCAATTGGCTGATCTTGAAGTTTTTTAATATCAACTGTTTCTCCGCCACTTAAACTCAAGAGTGAGTCCAACCGCAAAGTCGATTTGATGATAGGCAGGTCTTTAATTAATTGTTCGCTTATACCAGGGGGATAACTTGATCCAGAGTATCGGGTGATGAATATGAAGTCAGCGCGATGAACTTGTTCGGTAGGTTCACGTAATTCACCGGCGGGGAATAGTTCTCCATTGCCAAATGGTCGCTGATGGTCAAATAGTAAAATATTCATATCGCGTTTAAGGGCTAGGTGTTGGAATCCATCATCAAGAATCAGAGTATC
>CAJJDL010000252.1 GCA_905182935.1 uncultured Nitrospinaceae bacterium
AACTTGTATCCGTAATGGTAATTCCATTACCAGAACTATTTATGGAGGCAGTTATATTTGAAGATGCATTGTTTATAGCAGATATTACATTGCCTAAGTTCATCGACGAAGTGATGTTAACCGTGCTACTGTTGCCTGCTCTATCCGTAATTGATATCGAACCATCTTTTATTCCAGTTCCTCCATTTAAACTCGAAACCAAAGTGGCAGTATTTAAATTAGGGTTCAAATCTGTAGCCATAACCTCTGAACCTGGTATTGTTAATTTAACATTCGTACCTTGTTCAATTTGAACGGTCAGGTTATCTGAGTTTCCCTTATAAACTGCGCCCGATTCACTCACCTCAAAAGGAGTGGTTCTGGTATTTGTTCCTGAAAAAATAAACATATTTTTTACTTTGGTGTTTGCAGCATCCACAACCGAGGAAATGATACTTTCTAGTTCTGTTCTAGCATACCCCCGTGTCTCTGATGATGATAAACCGCCAAGCTCAACAATGGATAGTTCTTTGGCTCGAGATAGACTTATCCCAATTGAATCAAGAGCTGATTCTCCACTTTGTAAAAATATTTTATTATTATTTATATTACGGTCAAATTGTTTTATTTGTTTTAGACTTGTTCGTAATGCCAGAGTATCTCGCATTCCAGCTGGATCATCGGAAGGCTTATGGATTTGTTTTCCCGATGTGATTTCTTTTTGAGCATTAAATAAATTTTCCGTAATACGAAAGATATTATTAAGTGCATTTCGCTGCTGTGTTTGATTAGTTACTCGCATTACCATTTTCGTTCTCCGGTCTAATCTTATTTTTAGTCAACTACATTCTGTTTAAAGTATCGAGCATTTCATCGACCATTGTGATTATTCGCGCGGATGCATTATAGGCCTGTTGAAATTTAATCATCTTAATCATTTCTTCATCAATTGAAACACCTGAAATACTTTCTCTCCTACTATTTAGTTGGAGCATAACTCCTTCTTGTTGACGGAATGTCATCTGCGCTGAAAACGATTCAATGCCGATTGTGCTTACTACTGCATTATAGTATTCATCAAACGTAAATGATCCGGATCCTGATTGTAGGGTTACGCTATTAAAAACTAAGTCATTTTGGAGGTCTGCCATTTGCAAAGCATTCCCTCCATCACCGTTCTTGGTATTGCCTGCCGCTATCTTTCTGATATTTTCAGTGATAGAACTTGAAACCGCCATTTTGCTTGCTGCATTTTCAGAGACTGAGAATTTTACTTTATCGCCCACAGTTGCCGTTCCAGAAATATTTACCGCAAAACTATTTTTTATATTGAATGTACTTCCTTGAGTAAATGTAAACGCCCCTGAACTAGCTTTTGTAGTTAAATTTTTCAAATCAAATTTATTTGCCCCTGTAAATGTTATTTCATATTCATCTACTGGCGCTGAGGTTGGGCTAGCATTAGTCATACTAACAACTGCAGATCCTTTATTATTTACATTCGTCTTTACTGTTACATCCATGGGATTAAAAAAATCTAATCCGGAACTTCCGTCAAGACCAAATCCGTCTCTGTGTACCCGATTGAACTCCTGAATAATTGCCCCGCTCATAATATTCATTTTATCCAGAATTGATTCTACTTGTGCATCTCTCATATCCAAATATCCGCGTAATTCACCACCCTTGATAGAAGATGTTATATTGGTTAATCCAGCACCATTATCTATATTTATATCTTTTAATGATTCATTGTCGCCATTCAAGGAGGTGCTTAACGCAAAAACTCTATCTCTTAGTACTAAAGCTGTCCCATTTTTCGTGGTCAAACTGATTTGACCATCAGATTCATTAATAAGCTGTACATCAATTAATTGTGAAAGTTTTTTAACTTGTCGGTCTCGGTTATCACGAAGGTCATTTGCCTTGTATTGTCCCGTAGGCTCATTAGCGTGTATTCCTTCATTTAATTTTCCTATCTGAGCTGTAATTGAATTTATATCTGCAACTTTAGTTTCAATTGTAAAGTCAATATTTCTTTGAATATTAAATAGCTGTTGTCCCGTTTGGTTAAAGGTAAATGCCAAATGCTCCGCTTTTGCTACCATATTAAAGCGCTCTGGCATTCCTTGAACATTACTTGATAAATCCTGTACTCCTTCAAAAAAAGAGCTTAGTGCATCGTTTAAACTACGGCCTGAACCTTCACTAAATAATACTTCTATTTGTTCAAAAATTTCTTTTTTAACTTCCGTCTTTCCAGTCAAGTCTCCTTCATCCATTATTTGATTAAATAAAAACTGGTCGTGAGATCGTTCAATGCCGGCAATACGCACACCCGTTCCAATCATACCTGTTGCTACTGCTCTCGGTGTATTTGCCTGAAAGGTTACATCTTGTCTAGAGTATCCTTCGGTCTGCACATTGGCGATATTCTGACCTGTTACTTCTATCGCCAACTGTTGTGCCAACAGACCCAACTTTGCCGAACTCATTGCGCTGAAAATATTTGTTGTCATTTTATTTCTATTTTTAAGCGTCTACACTTAACATTCTGCTATATTTTTCTGACTTGTTAATTTTTCCGTTTGCATGATATGGCGAAGAAGCTATTTCCCCTTCCGTATGAAGGTGTACTAGTGATTTCCTAAAAGATAATGATGATTTTTTCATAAGATCACGTATAGAACAGTTTAAATAATTGACTGATTGAATTTGGGTTAATAAATTTTTTCTACTTTTGGCAAGTCTTGAGTTAAGAGGGTTTTTTTGAATATGAATCAAGTTTTTCATGGTTAGATTTCCATGTGACACATTCAAACTATGAGCAACTTTTTTCATTATTCGTATTCTTTCAACCTCCAAACTCTGTAATTGATTAACCAGGTCATATTTTTTATTAATTAAAGATTCTAGTGTTTCAATCGAATAATCTGCAATACATTTCCATTCATCCTGTAAAAGAGAAATAAATTTTTCGTACAATATTATTTTTTTTTCCATTGTAGTTAACAAATTTTTTAATAAGGAACTCACTTTTTATTCTCCTCTAACCCTTTAAATCTATTGTTTGAAAGGACCCTTGAACTGAAGCGCTGCCCGTCGGCTGAACTTTTTTAATTATATCTTCTAAACGAACCAAATCTTTATATACAATATCTGCCAAACCAATACTTCTTTTTTCAGTCATTAATTTAGCCATTTCTTCATCGTGTAAAGACTCAAACATTTGTGTAGCATGACTATCAAACATTCCAGACTTTTGAACAGTAGAACGCATTGATTTTAATAACTGATGGACAAAAATAGATTCAAATTGATGAGCTAACGATTTTATTTCTTCATTAGTTTT
>CAJJDL010000253.1 GCA_905182935.1 uncultured Nitrospinaceae bacterium
AATCACCCTTGAGGATGGAACAACAAAAAGGATTAACATTAAGGATATCCGTGTAACTAATCGAGGTGGCCAGGGAGTCATCATATCCAAACGAAAAAAAATAACTGCAATAGAATAACTATAGGAAAACCATGGAAACATATAGCGCCAAAGACTTACAAGTACTAGAGGGACTCGAACCCGTTCGCCGTCGTCCCGGAATGTATATTGGCTCTACGACATCTACAGGGCTTCATCATCTTGTTTGGGAAATTTTAGATAACTCTGTAGACGAAGCCCTTAACGGACACTGTGACACAATTGAAATCATTCTTAATAAGGATGGTGGCATTACCATAAATGATAATGGACGCGGTATCCCAATTGACACATTTGCAAAGACCAAAAAAAGTGCCCTGGAAGTCCTATTTACTACACTACATTCCGGGGGAAAGTTTAGTGAGGACAATTATAAAGTATCTGGTGGACTACACGGTGTTGGCATGGCAGTTGTCTGCGCTTTGAGTGAAAACTTAACCGCAACCTCCAAACGCGATGGGTTTGAGTGGACTCAATCTTATTCAAAGGGAAAACCACTTACGAAACTAAACAAAGGGAAAGCCATTAGGTCTTACGGTACCTCTATATACTTTAAGCCTGATCCAACCATTTTCCCAAAAACAGACTTCAATATACAATCCATTATAGAACAAGCTGAATCAAAAGCTTTTCTAAATAAAGGATTAAAAATAATAGTTAGCGGAGTTAATGAACAAAAAGAATTCCAATACCCCAATGGCATTAAAGATTATATTAAAAAAGTTATTGGCAACCGCCCTACCCTTTCAGATACGCCATTCTATATAGAAAAAGACGATAAAAAAATGCGGCTTGAAACCGCTTTTCATTGGACGTCTGGCACCGAATCAATAGTTTACTCCTATGCTAATGCGATCAAAACGGTGGATGGGGGCAGTCATGAGATCGGGTTTAAAAATGGCACTACAAAAGCATTACGTTCCTATATTGAACGGCGAAAACTATTACCTAAAGACATCACTAATATAACTGGGGATGATGTTCGCGAAGGTCTCATCGCTATCGTCAACGTTTATCTTCAAGGTGATGTGGAGTTTCAAGGTCAAACGAAAGGTCGACTAAACTCAGACATCACATCTCAAGTTGAATCAGTTGTAAAACACTCGCTAGAGCACTATCTACTTGAAAATCAAACAATGGGTGACACAATTGCGAATCGTGTCATACTTTCAGCTCAAGCCAGAGTGGCTAGTCGTCAAGCCAGAGATGCAGTCCAGCGCAAGACAAACATTTCTCATCGCCTAAACCTTCCAGGGAAACTGTCGGATTGCGCGACAACAGATAAAAATAAAGCAGAACTATTTATTTGTGAAGGAGAATCTGCAGGCGGTTCAGGTAAGCAAGCTCGAGACCGAAAAACTCAAGCTATTCTACCTCTCCGTGGAAAAATTTTAAACGTACAAACTGCAACGATGGCAAAAATACTCGCTAACACCGAAATCCAAAATATTATCTCTGCGGTTGGCACCGGATTATCTCCAAAGTTTGATTACAGTAAGCTACGATATGGGAAAATTATCATCATGACAGACGCTGATGTAGATGGCGCACATATTTGTACTCTTCTTTTGACATTTTTTTACCGTTGCCTTCCAGAACTTATTACCAATGGCAATTTATTTATTGCTCAACCACCCTTGTATCGAATTGATTCCGGAAAAAAAATTTTCTATGCTATCGACGACAATGAAAAAGATCAAATCATCGAAAAAATAAATGGTCATAAATATGAAATTGGTAGATTTAAAGGGCTAGGGGAAATGCCCGCTGCTGACTTAAAAAAGACGACCATGAGCATACAAAATCGTTCACTTTTAAGAGTTACAATAACTAACTCTCAAAATACTGAGAAAACATTTACTCAACTCATGGGAAAGGACGCAGAGTTTCGCTTCAATTTCATAAAAGAACGCGCAGAGTTTGTTCACGACCTAGATGTTTAAATTTAAAGAAAAAACAATCTAATAATTGCACTATTTAACTAATTCTCCATTTATCGTCTTCATCCACTGAGATAAGCTCTCAAGCGCTTTTAACTCAATTTTTTTATTTCTTTCAAGTTTATTCTTAATTTTCATCTCATGGACCTGAAAAAGTCCGTAATTAATATTCATTGGTTGAAAAGATGGGCGACGAGCCTCTGTAACATAACTGAGTAATGCCCCTAAAGCGGTATCAATAGGCGGGGCCGTATACGTTTCCCCTTTTATTCTCTTTACTGCACTGAGAGCAGCAAGTAAACCCATTGAGACAGACTCGACATAACCCTCGACACCAATAATTTGTCCCGCAAAATGTATACCACTATTTTTTTTTAAATTGAGTTCAGAACTTAATACATCAGGTGCATTAATGTAAGTGTTCCTGTGTATTGCACCATATCGAAAAAATTCTACGTTTTCCAAACCAGGAATCATTCTTATTACTCGTTTTTGTTCTGGATAAGTGAGTTTAGTTTGAAATCCAACTAAATTAAAAGCGGTTCCTTCTTTATTCTCGTGTCTTAATTGAACTACTGCATAAAACTGTTCCTTTGTCTCTGGGTGGAGTAATCCAACAGGTTTTAGTGGACCGAAGGCCAGAGTTTTATCTCCCCTCATAGCAAGTTCTTCAACAGGCATACATCCTTCAAAATAAATTGGTTTTTCAAATGACTTAAAAGGAACCTTTCCTCCATTTTTCAATTCATTAACCAGAGAATAGTACTGGCTTTCATTCAATGGGCAGTTAAGGTAATCATCCGCCCCCTTATCATATCGCGAAGCAAAAAAAGTTTTATCATAATCAATCGTATTAGCATCAACTATTGGGGATATAGCGTCGTAAAAATAAAGGTACTCTTGACCAATTAAACGTGAAATACTTTCAGATAGTTTAGGGGAGGTAAGAGGTCCGGTCGCTATAATTACTGGTCCTTCAGAGGGAATTTCTGTGACTTCCTCCCGAACCAAAGTAATATTAGGGTGTTTAGAAAGTTCTTCAGTAA
>CAJJDL010000254.1 GCA_905182935.1 uncultured Nitrospinaceae bacterium
AAAAATAGTATTACCCTCGATAACCCCTCTTCGAACACTATTAAGTCAAATATATCATCCAACGAATATGTAAATATGGTTAATAAAGCTAAAAAATATATTTATGACGGTGATATATATCAAGCAAATATTGCACAACGATTTGACACAGAATTTAAAGGCGATCAACTTGAGCTTTATCTTGAACTGAGAATGTTAAACCCTGCTCCATTTTCAGGGTTTTTAAGGTTTTTAGATTTCTCGATTATCAGTTCCTCTCCTGAAAGATTAATAAAAGTACAAGGTGATCAATTAGAAACGAGACCTATCGCTGGAACAAGGCCTAGAGGATTAAACATAGAAAAAGATACTGCCCTGACAAAAGATTTATTTTTAAATGAAAAAGAACGCGCAGAGCACCTAATGTTAGTGGATTTAGAAAGAAGTGATATGGGAAGAGTCTGCGAGGATGGATCAGTATTAGTAACAGAACTAATGGTCCTTGAACAATATTCACATGTAAGTCATATTGTTTCGAATATTATAGGAAAACTTAAACCAAATATTAGCGTTCATGATTTATTAAAAGCGCTATTTCCAGGCGGTACAATTACTGGGTGTCCAAAGATTAGATGCATGGAAATTATTAATGAGTTAGAACCATTAGATAGAGGACCCTACTCTGGATCCTTTGGATATATTGGATTTTCTCAACAATTAGATTTAAATATTTTAATTCGAACCATCCTAGTTAAAGATGGAAAGGCTTATTTCCACGTTGGAGCTGGAATTGTTGCTGATTCAAATCCGGATAATGAATATGCAGAAACACTATCTAAAGCTGCTGCAATGATTGAAGTATTATTAGACAAATCAAGTGAATGTTAATGTTGTGAATAAACTCGTATATTTAAATGGACTTTTTTGGCACATAGACAAGGCAAATATATCTGTCTTGGATCGAGGGTTTACTTATGGTGATGGTTTATTTGAAACTTTCAGGTCTTATTCGAAAAAAATATTTAGAGTAGATGATCATCTAGACCGACTTTACTATTCAGCTAGCTTGATATTTATTGAAATTCCTATGACAAGAGGAGAAGTAAAGTCAGCCCTAAATAAGTTAATAATATTGAATGGATTATCTAATGCATTAATTCGGTTAACAGTGACAAGAGGGAATCAAGGTTCAGGAATAAATATTGATTATGATTCAGCTCCTACAATTGTAATTCATGCTAGGCCAGTAATGCCAAACCTTCAAAATTACTATAAAAAAGGTGTAACAGTATCATCATATAAAAACAGTGCTTATAGAACTCAAGGAATTTCTGACCAGATAAAATCATGCAACTATCTATCAAAAATAATTATAAGAGAAAGAGCCTTAAAAGTTGGGTCCTTTGAAGCCATATTACTAGATAATAAAAATAATATTACAGAAGGAACCATCTCTAATATTTTTCTTGTAAAAAATAAACGATTAGTAACTCCTCAATTAAATGGATTTATTCTTAAAGGAATAACACGTCAAGTAGTTTTAGAGTTAGCAAGGGCTAATAATATTCCATGCAAAGAAACAACGGTATCTAAGAAAAATCTGTATGATGCGGATGAAGTTTTTATAACTAATTCTGGTATAGAAATATTACCAGTTGTGACAGTTAATAGCAGGAATATTAATAAAGGTAAACCCGGGCCAATAACTAAATTTTTGCATATGTTATTTCTAAAATCCTTTGAAGATTATGCATGAAAATGATATGGTAAGACCTTCCTTTTAACATTTACTATTAAATAAAATGAGTGAAGCAGAAAGATTCAAAGATACAGCTAGAGGTGTAATTGAAGATACAACAAACCAGAAAGAATGGCTTCCAAAAGACTCATATGGAGATTTGGGTAAATGGGTTAATTTTCAGGAAGCTATTAATTATGCCCAGTTGATGAATCAGATTTACGCAGGCGGACAATCTGATTGGAGACTACCCAATAAAGAAGAAATACTTGGTCTATATAACGAGAATTTTATTCAAAAAGATTGGGAAGGAAATGAAATTCACATAGCTACAGTTTTTCTTACTGGATGCTCACATTATTTATGGTCTAGCGAAAAAAATAAAGACGGTGAATACATGCGAATTGACCTAAGAAGTGGAGATGCAGAATATATGGATGCTCAAGAAAAAGAACATCAAGCTGTTCGGCTAATTAGAAATAAAATATAATCACGGTTTAATCCATCCTGCTAATTCCATTAATTTAATTGTTTCAATCGACTTACTATCATTAAGGTTATAACCTTTTTCATTAATAGTATATTCCTCTACTCCTGGATCTTTATAGGTAATAGCTTTTATATCTGCATGTTTTGTTTTTTTAAAACCATTAAATAATGTACCAGTGGTATTCGCTTTAAGATTAAATGGAAATTTTCTAAGAGTTCGATATTTTTTATCGGAGTTATCTAAGTCTACAATTAAATTTCCCCCATAAACAAAACAACTACTAATTTTTGTATCTCCTTGTCCAATAACAAAATATAAGCCCCCTACTCTAACACCATATTCTGGCGTATTATAACCTTGGAGCCATATTTTGCCATCGTCATCTATATTTATCATGTAGAGATATCCCCTTTACACCAGGTTTTGACATAACATTTAATTTATACCATAATCTATAAATCTATTACTAAATAATAAATCACAAAGAATCCTTCCTTGAAAAAATTATTTGAGACGCGTCTAAAACACGAATTAAATAACCGCCAAAGTAATAATCTTTTTAGGAAAACAACTATTTCAAATGAAAAATTTCTTAATTTAACAACAAATGATTATTTTTTATTACGCAAAAATATAGAAATATTATCTTTTGCTAATAATGTTGCTAAAAAATTTGGGTCGGGAAGTGGTGCTTCACCATTATTATCAGGTTACCTACCATGCCATGAAGAGTTAATAGACACGTTATTAAATTGGAAAAATAAAAAATACGGAATGTTATTTAATACTGGATTTATGGCTAATCAAGCATTGATAAAGCATTTACCCGGAGAAAATGATCTTATATTAATAGATAAACTTTCCCACCATTCAATGATCCAAGCATTGAATCGGCGGTCGGTCAAATTTAAACGATATAGACATTTGGACATAACTCACTTGGAAGAACTACTGGCTTTAAACCAAAAAAAATTCGAAACTATATTTGTTATCACAGAAAGTGTATTTAGTATGGATGGTGATTATCCAGACTTGAAAGAAATAATTAAAATAAAGGAAAAATATCCATTTATTCTTATACTTGATGAGGCTCATGGAACTGGAGTTATGGGAATTAAGGGAGCTGGCTTAGCTGAAGAAGCCGGTGTTCAAAATGAAGTTGATATTATAATTGGAACCTTTGGAAAAGCACTTGCAGGAATGGGAGCATATGTAATAACAAATTTATCTTATGTAATTAAATATTTAACTAATTTTTCAGGAGAATATATATATTCAACATTTTTATCTCCCTATCACGCTGGAGTGGCACTAGCTTCAATGGACATATTAATGAATGCACAAGATAAGCGAAAAAACTTAAAAAACACATCTAAATGGTTGAGAAATCAATTGGCTAAATACATAAATGTGGATACAAGCCTCCATACTCCAATAATACCACTAATATTCAATGATATAGAGACTGTATTAAAACTTCAAAAATCATTTCTCAAACAAGGTATTATCGTAGGTGCTGTTAGACCTCCAACAGTTCCAAATAACAGCTCAAGAATTAGATTGACCCTGAATTGTGAATTATCTAAAAAAGAGTTAGAACCATTAATTAAAACTATAAAGGAATGGTCAAGTAAATGAAAATTACTGCTATCTCAGGATGGGCTATTCCAACTGAATGGTTTTCTGAACAAATTGGAAATTACTTTAAAAATTCGGAAATTAATGTCATCTACCCAATGGACCCATTTGACACTGAAGAGGCTCGTCTAAAACTAAATGAAAAACCTGCCGATTTATACGTAGGCTATTCTTTAGGAAGTCTATGGATGATTAGACACCGTGAGCTCTTTCCAAAATCATCTATAAAGGCAGTTCTTGCTCCAATACTTGCTTTCACTAAAGAACATGACATGGGTGGAAAAACTACTAGCTTGCAATTAAATTACCTAATAAAATTATTGAAACGTAGTACAAGTGAAGAACCGTTGGTAGATTTTTATGTAAATTGTGATATTCCCTTTCCTCGAGTTTTATTAAGAACCTTACCAAGTAGATCCATTCTAATAAAAGGTTTAGAATTTCTTCAATCTGTTATTGCATCAAAAAATTCATTAATGGATTACAAAGTTATAGTTGGGGATAATGATGTTTTTCTAGATGCGATAAAATTAAAAAACTTAATTCCACAAACTGAAATTGTTTTAGGTGCAGGTCATGCACCCGATCAACTTCTTAGTCGATTAGCAAAAATTATTAATAAGTAGTTTGATGTATACGTTTAGTGTCATTATTTAACTATAATTAGTTAATATTTATTCTATGTTTAGAGCACCATTAATAAATACAACGATTAAATTCTATATACAAATAAAAGTATAGTGACAACAGAGAAACAAAAAACCACCACATCATCTAATATCAAGACAAGTTTTTCAAAATACGCAACCAAATATGAGAAACATGCTCACCTACAAAATGAAATGGGTGATCGCTTAGCATTACTACTACCAAATGAAATCCCTAAAAGAGTATTAGAGATCGGGTGTGGGACAGGTGTTTTTACGAAACACTTACTCACTCACCCTTTCAACAAAGTGATACTTAATGATATTTCAGTAGAAATGATTAATTTTTTAAAATCAAAACTAACTCTTCCGAGTTATTCAAAAATAATAGTGGGTAATGCTGAAAATCTAAAATTTGATTGTGTCGATCTGATTACTGCTAATGCAGTATTTCAATGGTTCAGGAACCCTAGTAAGACACTACATAAATTAAGATCCTATATTAG
This sequence comes from uncultured Nitrospinaceae bacterium, assembly GCA_905182935.1. Lineage (GTDB taxonomy): Bacteria > Nitrospinota > Nitrospinia > Nitrospinales > VA-1 > Nitromaritima. Next base: position 4,999 of record CAJJDL010000254.1, read on the forward strand.
TTCAGAAGGTAAATTAATTTTTAGTACTTTTGGGCCACAAACACTTATAGAGTTACGCCAAATATCCTCCATTGATAGCCCCGCATTACTAATTCCCTTAGAGAAATGGGAGACCTGGCTAAAATCTGCCAAATTTACAATTGATTCGTCCTCAAAAACAATACATAAAGTATATTACTCTACTACTTTAGAACTATTGAAAAACCTCCAACAATTGGGAGCAACTCCTATTAAAATGACCGAACCTGGCAACTTACGACGAATAATAAAAGAATATGATGAAAAT
>CAJJDL010000255.1 GCA_905182935.1 uncultured Nitrospinaceae bacterium
AAGATATTGTCTGCAATTCATTTAAAATAGCGTCCTCTGTTAAATTTAGTTTCTTAGTTAATGCTTTAAGTTTAGCTGGGTCAAAAACATCATCAATATTCCTCAGGTAATCTGAGGTTGATTGATTTGATGCTGCAATAATAGGGTCTATTTTTCTGCTTATCATTTACACAATCTCCGTTTGATAACCTTACTCTTTTTGTGGAAAGTGTGAATATTCTATGTCAGTTGCTATTGATAGGCAAGTTGGTAAGAAGATAGAGTATAGTCGTTCCATGAAAACAAAACTCACATTCTTATTAGCACTCACTTTTCTATTTTTGTTTAGTGATTCTTCTGTCGTTGTTGCGAATGACTTGAAAGATGTATTGGGTACTTATGACAGAAAGGATTATAAAACAGCACATAAATTTCTTTTGCCGTGCGCAGAACAGGGAGATGCAAAAGCACAAAACAACTTGGGAATTATATATGACCAAGGAAAAGGAGTTCCACAAGGTTTCAAGAAAGCAGTCAAGTGTTGGAAACTTCCTACAGAACAGTTTGCAAAGATCACCAAGAACCAGGCATTGATGGCGATGTGCTTGCTCTGAAACCACTGCCTATCGACTTTGGATATGGAATGAGTTTAAATAAATCTATTACTATTATTGGTGGGGGTGCTGCGGGGTTTTTCTCGGCAATTTGCGCTGCCCAGTTGGCTCAACAAAAAGGTCTCTCATCGGATATCAGCATTTTTGAAGCATCAGAACAAGTTCTCAAAAAAGTAAAAATTTCTGGCGGCGGTCGCTGCAATGTGACTCATAACTGTTTTGACGTTAAATTGTTCTGCAAAAACTACCCGCGCGGGTCGCGCGAGTTGCTCTCCCCCATGCAACGGTTTCAGGCTAGCGACACGGTCAAGTGGTTTAAAAATGCCGGTGTTCAACTGGTGGCTGAGCCTGATGGTCGAATGTTTCCCGACACAAATAGTTCTAAAACTATTATCGATAATTTTTTTAACTTAATCGATAAACACAAAATCAAACTTAGTACTAAATGCCCGGTGAAGTCCATTGATGTCGTGTCGCCCAATCGGTTCAAAATAACCACAGGTGATAAAAATTCCTTCATGGCAGATGCTGTTCTTGTGGCTACTGGCAGTGGTGGTTATCATCTTCCTGAGTCTTTGGGGCATTCTATTACGGAAAGAGCTCCTTCTTTATTCAGCTTTGTCATTCAGGATGTTTTGATTTCCGGATTAAAAGGGTTGAGCTTTAGTGATGCATCGCTCAAGCTCACTCTACCGGGAAAAGTGTTCAACCAAAGGGGTCCGGTTTTGATCACACATTGGGGCTTGAGTGGTCCCGCTATTTTAAAGCTATCGGCCTGGGCGGCTCGTGAGATGAAGCAGTCTGCCTACAACGCTGCTTTAACCGTCAATTGGATGGGTGCAGAAAATTCTAATGTTGTAGAAAACAGGTTGAACCAGATGAAGTCTGGAAACCTAAAAAATTATTTAAAAAATGTTTATCCCGAAAACCTACCAAAACGGTTCTGGCTGAGTTTATTAGACAAGTATTCTATTGATCAAGACAAGCAATGGGCACAGATCTCTAAAAAAGAGGTTGCACAACTTTGTCAGGCATTAGTGGCTACTCAATTGAACATCTCGGGACAAAACCGTTTTAAAGACGAGTTTGTAGAGTGTGGTGGGGTTGCGCTGCATGAAATAGATTTTAAATCCATGGAAAGTAAAATTTGCCCCGGTCTCTATTTCGCCGGCGAAATATTAGATGTCGATGGCATAACCGGCGGCTTCAATTTTCAAAATGCCTGGACAACGGCTTGGGTCGCCGCGCAACATATGATGAAATAAATGCAGCATATAGGTGTGCAAAAGCACCTCCCTCGTACCGCAAGTTTTATTATTTATTCTCCAGCATCATGCAAGGAGGTCAGCTTTTCTTATTGGCCACCACGCCGAGTAGCACCCAAATGGGCGGTGCGTAAGCGGTAATTATCGCACTCCTGGCCGAACTGTTCTTTCAGTACCAATTGTTCATAGGGAGATTCAGGTTTATTCATGAACCAAAATTAATTCTACGTTAATCTTTATTTCATCTTGCAGGCATAAAATTATTAAGATAGATCGAGGATTTGGTTTTTTCCAAAGGAGGTCCACAATGGAAAGTCCGCCATTCTAATTTTAGAAGTTCCCGCCCATTAAGACCATATTGTGAACACCCGACAAACCATCATAGGAGGGTATGAACATGGAATGGTACACCTTTGGACTAGATAGAATATTAATGTTTCTGTTTGCAGTTTCTTCTGCCTTGGTGATTGTCCTTGCCGTCATGTTTGGAAAGGACGAGAGGGGCCCGAAGAAATACATTCAAATGAACTGATATTTTTTTATTACTTTTTTGGAGAACGTGTAATGAGAACTTACCTCTTACTGTTTGGTTGGTGTGTTTCACTCATGTCACTCGCGGTAACATTGAAGTTGTGGTCTGCATGAACTATCAATTCTCGACTTTTCTATTTTTTTTATATGCGACTAGAAGTTCGATGCTCTTGTGCCTTCTTCCATCTGGGTTATTTTTTTAGGAGATCACGCTCATGAATGACCAACTAGTCTTACTACGTTAGTTACTCAAGACAGTGTGATCTGCAAAAGACTTTAAAGAACTTAAGGGAGGTCATTATGGAAGCTGAGAGTCCACCATACATCTAATTTACATAAGACAAAATTAAATTTAATCCCGATATAAATGGTAGCTTCACTCATTCATTGGAAAACCACTATTGTTTCCAATGAACCATAAAGATACAAGAACGAGATTTTTTTAAAATAAAAGGATTCAACCA
>CAJJDL010000256.1 GCA_905182935.1 uncultured Nitrospinaceae bacterium
TTCTAGAAAAAAGGATGTCGGGTTTCGCTGCGCTAAAGATAAACTTACCCTTTACGAAACATTTTTTGGGAAGACATATCCGAAGAAATTTTAGATGCTTTCTCAATTAACCTCCCCTTCTCCAAAAAACACCTCTCTATTGATTTATAAGACTAAAAAACTTTTGGCATTGTAAGCATGTTGATTAAAGTTTTATTGATAAAATTGTGGATAACATTGATTAAAATATATATTTATTTTTATTGTTTTTAAAATACTTAGAGAGGTATGAAATAAAAATTACCTTGAAATATAAAAGGAAAAAATTAGAAGTTTGTAATCTTTAAAGTTAAAAATTTATTGATAATAAATAGCTCTGAATTGCTCTTAAATAATTTATATTCACAAGTTATTCACTGTATAAAAATCTTATAAACAAATTTTAAACATAAAATATAAGTTGTCCCCAATTTAGGTCTGAAAAAGTAATATTGTTAAAAAAATAAAAAAATAGTTGTTAATAATTATAGGTATTTATTTATCAATTGTTTAAAAGATCTTTCCACAGCTTACCCACATTTTCATAAAACTTACCCACATTTTTTACACAGAATAAAAAAAATTAGTCCCCAGTTTTTTTACAGCTTGTGCTATAAAACCCTCTCAATCAAACAACTTACAGAGTTCAAATGCACCGTTGCGGAAGCTCCTTTTTTGGAGATCGGCATAGGTCGTGTCTTGCATCCATTTCTATTTTTGTGATGGCAAGTTTAACGATCCATGCCTTCACTCCATTTGCGCTAGCTCAAGTTCCTCTTGAAGGTCAATCAGGGGTCATTGAGAAATCGTTGCGTCAATCTCTTCCCCAAGAACTTCCTCCAGAACCCAAAGCTCCACAAATTACGAACGAGAATAAACCTTTGCCGAAAAAAGATCCTGTAGCGGACGCTACATTTTTTATCAAGAAAATAAAGCTTACCGGCAACAGCGTAATCAGCAACGAAAAATTAGTAACACTGATTGATTTGGGAGAGGGTAAAGAGGTCACTATGAGTCTTTTGAACGCCATAGCTGATGAGGTTACTGCGGTGTACGCGGCCGAAGGATATTTTTTAGCGCGAGTGTTTGTTCCTAACCAGGAAGTAAAAGATGCAACTGTGGAGATGGTTATCTCTGAAGGCAGGGTCAATAAAATTTTAGTGCAGGGCAACAAAACATTGAGTACAGAAAAACTTAAAGAACGGATGAAGAGAGTGCAGGATGAACCGGCTTTAAAAGAGCAGACTCTGGAACATGTGCTTCTTGAATTGAATGAACTAATGGGAGTTAAGGTCAGGGCAGTACTGAAGCCAGGCGACTTACCTGGTACCTCTGATCTGGTCATGGATGTGACCGAGTCAAGGCCCTACACCTTTTCATTTGACTCTGATAATTTTGGTTCGCGTTATACGGGACCTACTCGTTTTGGATTGAACATGTCCTACGCCAATATTTTTACTTTGGGAGATCAGTTTTCCGCCCGATGGTCACGTTCCGAGTATGGACAGGACCTTTACACACCCTTTTATACCGTCCCTATTAATTCTTATGGAACTCGCATGAAAGTGTCTTACACCTTTTTAGAGAATGAAATCAAGGACTCGCTTGAATACTTGGCAGCAGGGGGATCCTTGAATTCGGTGGGTCTGGAACTTTCCCATTTAATGCATAAAAGTCAGACGGCTAGTTTTTCAGTTCGAACCGGGCTAGATCTAAAAAGTTTCGAGAACGAAGCACAAGGAACTAATACCACCAAAGATAATCTGATGAATGTATCGCTCGGGTTTGAAGGCAATCTATCGGATTCGTTTCTTGGTAGAACGTTTTATGATTTAAACTTTGAGATGGGACTTCGTGAAGGAGATTCATCCCGCGGGCTCGTATCAAGAGCAGGTGGGCATGGGAAGATCTTTACCACGAATATCAATGTGACTCGCCTCCAGTCCGCGAAGATCTTAAATAGTTACTTCATCTTGAAGTTTCAGGGACAGATGAATAATACTCGCGCACTTTCCTCTTACCTTATGGGAGTCGGCGGTATGGGCACGGTTCGCGGTTACCCCCTATCGGCATATCAAGGTGATAAGGGCTACAACGTTTCGGCAGAGTATACGGTTCCATTTCCTATGAAGGTTCCATGGTACACCGGCTTCCCCAATACGAGCACGGTTTTTTCGGCGGTCTCTTTCCTGGACCATGGCAAAATATTTGTGCGTCATAAACGTGCGGGGGAAGTGGATCAAAAAATAACAACGGCAGGGGGAGGACTTAAAATGAGTGTCTCTGAATCTAAAAAAGAAGGGAAAAGTCCGGCCGTCAGTTTTGCTGTCACTTATGGTGCGCCGGTGTTCAACAGCATCATACCCGAAGACTCGTCCTATGGAACGGTTTACTTAAACGGTATGATCGACTACTGACCAATCTTAAAAATATTCTTCATTAGTTATATGTCCTATCTCCTGGATTGATTCACAAAGATCGTGATTTACTCCTCACCGGTACCAACCTGATTTTTAATCCTTCCCTTATAACTCAATATATTAGCCAAAAATATCGTCTTTAGAAGCTATTTTTGGTTAATAGTAAAATTCATATAAGTCCTTATAAATCAGTAACTTATTACAAATAATGGCCTATCCTATTGTTATATAGGTGCTTAAAGCTTCGTATAATGTTTTCAATATGTTAAGATTATTACTCCAAATGCTTGTATTTAAAGCGATTAAAATTAAGCCACCCGTTGGAGGCGTGGGCTTATTTTTGTTAAGCATTGTTTTTCAATGTGCTGGGGAGTGTTGTGCGAATTTCAAGTTTTGTCGATCGCGGGAGAGCGTTCTACAAATTCCTGATAGCTTTTTTAATTTACATGATCGGCGGGTTTCCGACTTTGGTCTATGCCCTGCCGCAAGGGGGAACTATTTCCTCCGGCGCCGGCACGATTGACACTTCCGGCTCTTCCTTGACCGTTAGACAAACCACGAAAAAAATCATTATCAACTGGAAAAGTTTCAGTATCGGCAACAATGAGTCGGTGATCTTTCTCCAGCCCGATTCCACTTCGTCAGCGCTCAACAATATTTTAGGTAACAGCCGCACCGTGGTTAAAGGTAACCTCTTGGCCAATGGCCAGATCGTATTGAGTAACCCGAACGGCATCTTCATCTCCCCCACCGCGAATATTAACGTCGCAAGCCTAATCGCGAGCACGCTAAAAATATCAGAGCAAGATTTTCTAGATGGTTTGTACAAATTCTCCCAGGACCCAAGCAAACCGCTAGCTTCAATATTGAATGAGGGCAGAATTCATGCATCCGATTTTGCGGCACTGATCGCACCGTCGGTCAACAACAAGGGAGTGGTGATCGCAAAACTCGGTACGATCGGACTTGTCTCGGGGGAGGCTACCACTATCGACTTTGTTGGGAATGAACTCATTGCTTTTACTATCCAAAAACCAGTCGAGGGTCATGTTCTGGACAAGGACGGCAACCTGATCAGTGATCGTATATCCAACTCCGGTTCCATCCAGGCGGATGGCGGGCAAGTTATCTTGTCGGCCAAGAATGCCAGCAGCATCATAAAAGATGTCATCAACGTAGAGGGACTGATTACTGCGAAGACGGTC
>CAJJDL010000257.1 GCA_905182935.1 uncultured Nitrospinaceae bacterium
ACGCACGCGTTGGATATTGGTGCAATGACAGTGTTTCTATATTGCTGGCGAGAACGAGAGATGATACTTGACTTAAACGAGGAAATCTCTGGTGTGAGAATGATGACAAGCTATATTCGGTTGGGTGGTGTCGCTCAAGATGCTACCCCAAGCTGGTTGCAAGGAGTGCGTAAGTTTGTTGAATATTTCCCTGCAAAGATTGATGAGTATGAACGTTTGTTAACTAACAATCCGATTTGGATTGACCGTACAAAAGATGTCGGTGTTATGAGTCGTGAAGAGGCTATTAACTGGAGTATGAGTGGCCCGGTTCTGCGTGCTTCTGGCGTGAACTGGGATTTGAGAAAGCATAGGCCTTATTCTGGGTATGAGAAATTTGATTTTGAGGTGCCTACCGGAAAAAATGGCGACATTTATGACCGTTATTTAGTGCGCGTGGCTGAGATGAGAGAAAGCCAAAAAATTGTTAAACAAGCTTTAAATACTTTACCTACCGGGCCTTATAAAGTTGAAGATAATAAAATATCATTACCAAACCGTAAAACACTCAAATCAAGCATGGAAGCTTTGATTCATCATTTTAAGTTGGTGTCGGAAGGCGTTTCAGTACCTAGGGGAGAAACCTATGTTCCAGTAGAAGGGCCTCGCGGGGAAGTTGGGTTTTATATCATCAGTGACGGGAGTGGCGTACCAAGTAGAGTGAAGTTACGTGCGCCATCATTTTTGGCGATTCCTGGCATGTGTAAAATGATGGAAGGTTGTTTCATAGCTGATGTAGTTGGCATTATAGGAAGCATAGATATTGTTATGGGAGAAGTTGACCGCTGATGTTTATATTTACGCAGGAAGATGAAAATAAAATAGATAAGATCGTTAAAAAGTACCCGGTTAAGCAATCGGCTTTATTACCCTTGTTAACATTGGTTCAGCGCCGAGACGGATATGTCAGCCCTGAAGCGATGCGGGCAATTGGGGAAAAACTCGAGTTGTCCCCTGGTTATGTTCAGTCGGTGATGTCTTTTTATACAATGTATCATTCCGAGCCAACGGGTAAGTATATTATTCTATTTTGCCATAATATTAGTTGCCAACTAAACGGAGCCGATGATCTTTTCGCTTATACAGGAGAAAAACTAGGTGTTAATGGTGGTGGAACGACCGAGGACAAGAAGTTTACTCTACACAAAGAAGAATGTTTAGCTGCTTGTTGTGGAGCACCAATGATGCGTATTAATGACACTTTTTACGAAAATTTAACAAAAGAAAAGATAGATAAAATTCTAGACTCTTTGCCTTAAGGTTGAAAACATGACCCAAATTCTGTTTAAAAATATCGATATGGAAGGTCTGAACTCCATCGATGTATACGAAAGTCAAGGTGGCTATAAGTCTCTGGAGAAGGCTTTTGCCAAAAAGCCTGATGAAATTATAGAAATGGTTAAAGCCTCGGGGTTGAGAGGGAGAGGAGGCGCAGGGTTCCCCGCTGGCTTGAAGTGGAGTTTTTTAGCGAAAGATGTCTTTCCGCGTTACCTAGCTTGCAATGCTGACGAAAGTGAACCGGGAACCTGTAAAGATCGTGAACTACTTGAAAAAACTCCCCATCTTCTTATCGAGGGGATCATTATAACTTGCTATGCTTGTCGCATAGAAACTGGATATATCTATTTGCGTGGTGAGTTTCAACATGCTTCTGATCTGATGGACCAAGCAATAGAAGAAGCTTATGCAAAGGGCTATTTGGGTAAAAATATTATGGGATCAGGTTTAAACCTTGAACTATATACGCATCTGGGGGCTGGGGCTTATATTTGTGGAGAAGAGTCGGCCTTACTTAATTCACTTGAAGGAATGAGGGGTGAGCCTAGACTAAAACCTCCTTTCCCTGCGGTTGAAGGGCTTTATGGTAAGCCAACTGTTATTAATAATGTAGAAACCTTGTGTGTCGTACCATGGATTATTAATGAAGGCCCAGAAAAACATTCCGCATTAGGAACTGAAAAGAGCAAGGGTACTAAACTGGTTAGTGTGTCGGGTCATGTTAAAAAACCTGGCAACTATGAAGTGGTGATGGGAACACCGATACGGGAAATTATTTATGATATGGCCGGTGGTATCCGTAATGACAATCAGTTAAAAGCTTATATTCCAGGTGGGTCATCAACTCCTATGCTTCCAGCAAGCAAAGTGGATGTTTTGTATGATTATGAATCGATTCAGGCAGCAGGGTCTATGTTAGGTTCGGGTGCTCTTATTGTTATGGATCACACGGTCAATGTAGTCGAGGCGACGCTTCGCCTCGCTTATTTTTATATGCACGAAAGTTGCGGTAAATGCACACCTTGCCGAGAAGGAACACGTTGGATGTGGCAATTGCTAAATCAAATACAGGAAGGCACTGGAACTAACGAGCACGTTGATAAATTGTTAGATATCTCTGACAATATGAGTTTTAAATGTTTTTGCCCGCTAGGAGATGCGGCGGTAGCACCAATAGTTAGTGGCATTCAACATTTCCGCTCAGATTATGATGAATTAATCAAAAAACTTACGACAGATACAGTCGCAGGATAGGATAAAAATGATAGATGAAAGTAAAGTCACTTTAACCATCGATGGGAAAACCATCATAGCTCCTAAGGGTACTATGGTAGTCGATGCTGCTAAAAGTGTTGGGATAGAAATTCCAGTTTTTTGTTACCACGAAAAACTTGGGCCTTTCGGTTGCTGTCGAATGTGTCTTGTTGAGGTTGAGAAAATGCCCAAATTGACTACCGCTTGCACGCTTCAAGTGGCACCTGATATGGTGGTGAAGACTAATACACAGAAAGTTGAGAAAGCTCAGCAGGGGGTATTAGAATTTACTCTTCTAAACCATCCACTCGACTGCCCAGTTTGTGATAAAGGCGGTGAGTGTCCGTTGCAGGATAATACCTTTAAGTTCGGTCCGAGCGATACGCGTATGGATTTTAAACGCGCTAACAATGATAAGGCAACCCCACTCAGTCCTGTTATTACCATTGACCGAGAGCGGTGCATCGCTTGCCAACGATGTACAAGGTATAGCGAGATTATTGAGCAGGAGAGCGCCCTTGTTATGTTAAACCGAGGATTTAATAATGAGGTTGGTACATTTAATAACGAACCTTATGATACTAAATACTCGGGTAATGTTATCGATATTTGCCCGGTTGGAGCGTTGACGAATACGGAATTTCGTTTTAAGGCACGTACATGGGACTTAAGTAATTCAGAAACTTTATGCGCGCATTGTGGCTGTAATTGTAATATGACGCTAGGTTCTCGTACGAATAAGTTTATGCGTATTGAAACGCGGCCTAACGATCTAGTTGATGACGGTTGGATTTGTGATAAGGCACGCTTTGGTTATGGTTTTATAGAAAGTGATAATCGTTTGATTGAAGCAACCAACTTAATTGGTAGCGAAAAAAAGACAGTTAAAACATTAGATGCAGCGGCTCTAGCTGTGGAATCCTT
>CAJJDL010000258.1 GCA_905182935.1 uncultured Nitrospinaceae bacterium
AAAAACCAATCTTCCTACAACTTTTGTACCGCGTGTGGGAAAACCCTCGAAAAAAAAGAATCTAAAATTGTTATAAACCAAAATCTATCAGATGTGCAGCCAAGTGAAACATTTGAGGAGATAAATAGATCATCTATGGAGATTTTGAATAATGTTTTTGGATTTGCTTCATTTAAAGGTCTTCAAGAACAAGTAATCGACCAAGTAAATGAAGGGGGTGACGCTATAGTGCTAATGCCAACAGGTGGAGGCAAATCTCTCTGTTATCAAATTCCCGCATTATTCAGAGATGGGTTAGGAGTGGTGATTTCTCCATTGATAGCTTTAATGCGTGATCAGGTAGAATCGCTAAAGCAGTCAGGTGTTAGGGCAGCAACCATAAATTCATCTCTTTCGCATAAAGAAGTTAAGGTAGTGGAACAAAAAATATTAAATGGTTCACTGGATTTACTATATGTATCGCCTGAAAGATTTTTTGTAGAAGGATTTTTAAACCATTTAAAGAAAAGTAAATTAAGTTTAATTGCGATTGATGAAGCTCATTGTGTTTCCCAATGGGGTCATGATTTTCGACCAGAATACTTAAAGTTAAACATACTTAAAAGTCATTTCCCTAGTGTTCCAAGACTTGCATTGACGGCTACTGCTGATGGTCCAACTCGCAGAGATATAATAGAACGATTAGAAATAAAAGAAGAAAACTTGTTTGTTTCTAGTTTTGATAGGCCAAATATTAAATACACTGTTGTTCCTAAGGAAGAATCAAAACTAAAGTTGATAAATTTTATTAAAGAAAATCATCTAGGGGATTCGGGAATAGTTTATTGCATATCAAGAAATAAGGTTGAAACCATAACTCAATTTTTAATTGATGAGGGATTTAATGCGCTTTCTTATCATGCTGGTATGGATAAAAATCAAAAAAACACAAATCAAGATAAATTCTATAAAGAAGAAGGTGTCATCATGGTTGCTACCATTGCTTTTGGAATGGGAATTGATAAACCTGATGTGCGTTTTGTTTGTCACTTGGATCTACCTAAGAGCGTGGAAGCATATTATCAAGAAACTGGTCGTGCTGGGCGAGATGGATTGAAATCAAGTGCGTGGATGGCTTATGGTCTTGAGGATTTATCTAAGATTATTAATTTTATCGTGACATCAAATGCTTCAGAGAATCAAAAGAGGATAGAAAGACAAAAACTAGATGCTTTACTTGGTTTTTGCGAAACAACAAGTTGTAGACGTCAAGTTCTACTTAAATATTTTGGAGATATTTTAAATAGCCCTTGTGGTAATTGTGATACATGCATCGAGCCAATAAAATCTTTCGATGCAACTGTGGCGACTCAGAAAGCCCTTTCATGCGTTTATAAAACAGGTCAACGATTTGGAGCGGTACACATAATTGATGTTTTATTAGGGAATAATTCTGCCAAAGTTGTTCAATTAAGGCATGATAAAATTTCAACCTATGGTATTGGGAAAGAATATTCCAAAAATAAATGGCGGTCTATAATTCGACAATTAGTAGCAAAAAGTCTATTGACTGTGGATATAGAGGGTCATGGTGGTTACAGTTTAGGCGAGAATTATAAAAATGTTTTAAATGGGAACGAAAAAATATTTCTAAGGGAAGATAAGTTTAGCAAGAAATCAGATCTATCAAAAAATAAAAAACCAAAGTCTCATGTCACGCTTATCAATAAAACAGACCAGACTCTTTTTCAAGCTTTACGTTCACATCGTAGGAGTTTAGCCGGCGAACAAAAAGTTGCACCATTTATAATTTTCCACGACGCCACATTATTAGAAATGGTGGAAAAAACACCAATAACTATTACAGAGCTTGGAAGATTAACAGGTGTTGGAAAAGTCAAACTAGAACGCTATGGGGCGAGTTTTTTGGAAGTAATTTTACGAGTAGGTAAAAACCAACCATAGGTAACTGCGACTTAAAAAAATATAACTCTACTCCATTAGGGACTGGGTGTAATTTCTTAATCATAAAACAATCATTAGTTAATGCTAAACAAAATTTTGGTGACTATGAAGGAGATATAACATGAAATCAATAATGGACGAGAAGGATAATATTTATTCAACAATCAAAAACAGAGACCATCTTGATAAAATGTATCTTGTTATTTGTAATTTGAAAGACAAATGGATAGCAAAAGATATTTCTACGTTTAATGACAAAGAAGAACGTATATACAAAGATATATGTTTTGTTGAATTAAAATATAATGTCTTAAGAGCACTTGATCCTGACATTGTTTATCCATACCAAGTTAATTTTTATGAAACAGCTATGGAAATAGTAGAAGGAACTATTATGAGCATTTTATTAGAGGAAGACAGACTTAAAGATATTCCACCACCATTAAGCAAATAAACTCTTCAGAAATAAAGGGTTGATCCGTGAAAAATTATAAGCAGTTGTCGATAAAAGTAATTCTAATTTTAACGATTTCCTTAAAACTTTTATGAGACTTGGGTCGTGATCAGTCTTAAAAGAAACAGTAAAAAAGAATTAGTTCCTGCAACTGGTCTTAGGACAAGGGCATCCTCTGTATATTTACCCAACCAAAAAGATGATTTTAAAATCAGTAGAAGTAAGTTTAATGACTTCCTAACCTGTCAACGATGTTTCTACTTCGACCGAGTCAAAGGGGTAGTTTCACCATCAACACCAGGATGGACTTTAAATGAAACCACCGATTTATTACTGAAGAAAGAATTTGATCTGTGCCGTGAACAGGAAATCCCTCATAGAATATGCGAACAGTACAACTTAAACGATATAGTTCCCTTTAAACATGAAGATATGGATAAATGGCGAGATGCACTCCGTCATGGTTTGAAAATAAATTTTAAAGATACCAATATTATTCTGAGTGGTGGAGTGGATGATATATGGATTGATACAAAAACAAACGAACTAATTATCGTTGATTATAAATCGCAAGCAAAAACAAATTCTGTTAGCACTGAGGAATATTTATCAGATGCATATCATGAGGGATATAAAATACAGATGGATTTTTATTCGTATCTTTTAAATGAAATGAATATTGGTCACTCTGTTGCTCCTATAAGTTACTTTTACGTATGTAATGCCGATCGGAATGCATCTTCCTTTGACTCAAAATTGGATTTTGAAGAAACTCTAGTGCCATATTTATGGAATTCGGATTGGATCGACGAAAAAGTGCTAGAGATGATTGACTTATTGAACTCTGAGAAACTTCCTGAAGCTAATCCTTCCTGTGAAAACTGTGCTTATGTAGAGCAAAGAAATATTAATAAACCTTCGCAGCTAGAATTGTTTAAATGAAAACCAAATGACTCTACCCATCATGAAAGAAGAAATACTATGACTTATGAAAACTATAAAAATGGAATGTTAAGAGTTTTTGTTGTTTTGAGTATTCCATTAGTTTTAGTCACATATTTCGAGTATGACTTGTCATTTACGAATAAGTTTTTTTATAGTATAGAAATTTTGTTCCAAACATTAGTTGTTTTTGGGTTCATTTATTTATTCAGTTTGTTGATAGTAAAACCATTTATTAGGTGAGAGGTAATCTCTCCACGCCCACCACTTTATATCTCCGCCAGAAAAAGGTATTCTTACCGAATGAAAACCAAGCCACTCGCATTCTTACTAGCACTCATTTTTCTATTGAGTATTTCTACTACAGTTAATGCTAAACAAAAGTTTGGTGACTATGAAGGAGCTATCTATGTCAGAAATTACGACGGAGACACGATAACCTTTAACCTTCCTAATCTTCATCCCATTATTGGAAAAAAAATACGTGTCCGACTAAATGGAGTTGATACAGCTGAAATCAAAGGTAAGTGTGACAAAGAAAAATATGATGCAGAGCAAGCCAGAAAAATGGTTGGAGATATCCTTAAAGATGCTGAAAAGATAACTTTAAAGAATATGCAGAGGGGTAATTATTTTAGAATAGTTTCCGATGTGATTGTCGATGGAGAGAGCTTAGGGGATATGCTGATTGAGGCAGGTATGGCTATTAGGTATGATGGTAGGAAGAAAACTCATAAATGGTGTAATTAAATTAATGAATAAAAAACTCACACATTTTAATAATTATAACCATCGGTTAGTAAAATGGAGCTAATGCTA
>CAJJDL010000259.1 GCA_905182935.1 uncultured Nitrospinaceae bacterium
AGAGTCGGCGACCTCTTTTCTTGGGTTAGAAATTTCTAATTCTAATTTGTTTTATTTTCTGGATAGGCTTTATCATTCGCGGACTCGTAAGGGCATGTTGTCGCGAATTGAGCATGACTACGCAATTCATTTACGAAATCAAGTTGGAGTGGTTCGGCAGGCAGTTGATGGTTTTTTTAAAAAATTTTTTGAAGAATATGGCAAAAAAGATAGAGTACTTCGCCTTTATAAACCGATCGCTATTAATAATTTGATTTATTCTCCTATGAAGGAATTATATGAAGGTTTAAAAAATTTTGAAGGAATGGTGCAAGTGGAAGAGGACCGTATAGAAATAACTGCCGCCGCAAATCGATGTATGGAATTTAACAATACTATTCCTGCTTTTCTTAATCAGCATCTTGATGGGTACGTTTATTGGTTAGAAATTATAGAAAAAAAACGGTTCAGCCGTATTGTCCTTCATGGGGTTCCAATAAATGCTGCTGAAGAATTGCAGGAGCAGGTATTTTCTAAAATAGATCGAGTTGTATTGACGTCAGCGACTTTGACAACTAATAAAAGTTTTGATTTTATTCAAAAGCGAATTGGATTTGAACCATATGAACAAAGTACACTAGATTCTCCATTTGATTATCCTCGTCAGGCACTTCTTTATGTTGCCGGTGATTTACCCGAACCTTCTGATGAAATTGAAAAATATGCGTCTGCAATGGCAAATCGATGTAGCGAGTTAGTAGAAATATCTAAAGGGAGAGCTTTTATTTTATTTACTAGCTATGCGTTAATGCATCAAGTATTTGATCGGTTAAAATACTTATCAGATAAGTGGCCACTTCTTAAGCAAGGTGAAATGCCGACTGGGCAGATGATACATCGATTTAAGGAGACACCTTCTATTATTTTTGGTACCAATTCTTTTTGGCAGGGGGTGGATGTTCCGGGGGATGCCCTTAAAAATGTCATAATTACAAAGCTTCCATTTGATGTGCCAACCGAACCACTCACAGAAGCACGTATCGAGGATTTGCGCAGAAGGTCAATCGATCCGTTCTCTCATTACCAGATACCACGGGCAATAATTCAAATGAAACAGGGATTTGGTCGGTTAATCCGAAAACAATCCGATACTGGCGTGATTTCTATTTTAGATTCAAGAATTGTCCACCGAGGCTATGGAGCTCAGTTTTTAGACTCACTGCCTTCATGTAAAGTGGTCAAGGAGTTAAGCCAGGTAAAAGAATTTTTATCAGAAATTGAAGCAAACGTCGTGTAAGGAAGGATCAACAAAAACTCAAATACTATTAAGTAGAAAATAGAGCCGATTTTATTTTAAAATAAGTAAGATAGGTTGCAAAAATATTTGAGCCTATAGCGGTAATACATATAAAAATATCGACTCGTCCTATTATGGCCATTAAAAAAAGAAAATATATAAAGTCTCGATTAGCTAGGTTGTTAGTTAATGTTTTTTCTATTTTTGGACTAGGTGTATTCATTCCAGCCTTCATTTGTTCATCAATAATGGATGCTCTAAGGAGGAGGAAGCAAATTAAACTCCCAAATACTGCAAGAATGCCAAAATATTTAAAAATACTGTTTTCAGTTGAATGATATAATCCTATGCCAATCGAAAAAAATACCGAAAAATGAACTAGATTGTCACAAAGAATATCAAGCTTCCCTCCAATTTTTGATTCTAAAAATTTGAGTCGCGCTACTTCTCCATCTGTGCAATCGACCCAAGCAGATAGCAAAAGTAATCCAGCGCCGATTATGCTTTTTTCGTAAGTGCCTTGGAAAAAAAATACTGCTGAAATCAAGCCTATAAAAAGACTTAAGATGGTAATCATATTAGGGCTGAGGGGAGTTTTTAAAAAAAACCTTGTAAGCTGGCGAGAGAAGAAACGAGTGATAGTTTTATCCATAAAACTATCATTGTTTAAGCCGCAGTTGTTTAAAAGGTTTTCATGCTGAACAAGAAAATCTTTAGGTTGGCTTACAAGACCATTCTGGTGTCCTGGTAAATACTTAACATTAGATTTTTGAACGCTGGGTAGTTTAGCTAAAGAAAGATTGCCTTCAAAGATTAATTGGTTAAGAGTTTTTTTCATAGCCCCGCGTTCAAGAGACTGGGCCAATAGGTTATCATTATTGTCTGCTAAACCCATTCCAGATTCAATTTCCTGCCTTGTGTGAAGGGCTCCGCTATTTAAAACTAATACAGAGAATTCTTTGGTTGCCTCTATTAATGCCATAATGTCTGTTTCGAAAATCAGTTTGATGTTTAACTTGTATTTCTCGAAGGTTTGCTTCCAAAGTTCTACGTCATTATTGTTGCTATAAATAATGAGAGAATTGACGCCGGCGCGTTGAAGAGTTAGAACGTTTCGTAATAAAAACGGGATGCCACAAATTTTTTTAAAATACCAATCAACTTTAGGTAAATTTAAAGGAGGGGGTGATAATGGAAGAATTGCGCAAGTATTTTTAGGATCCACTAAAACGGGTGTATTAGAATTAAAAACTGCATTTAGTAAAAAACCTTTGTACAGCTTTTAAGAATATCAATATGCAGTGTCAATGTAAATAAAGGATTATAATAATAGGATTGGTCTGTCTAGAAAACCAAAAAATCCAGAACCTCGAGTTTATTTGTGGGGTGGGGTGGAAGAATATAAAAGAATAGCTATTAATTAATCTCTATAGCAGATATTTTATTTTTTACCCTGTAAATGAAAAAACCAAAAACAATGGATCCTATTCCTGCTATCCATAGAAACCAATTTAACTTATTAAAAATACAAAATAAGAGAATAACATAAATAAAATTTCTACTGGCAAGTATTTGGATAATGTTATACATAGGTGTGTTGGTAAAATAAGAACCTTTCCCCCCTTTCGGAAAATATATAAGATAAAATATCCAACCTCCCCCAAACATGACCAAAGCGAAGGGAATCAGTGCTTGGATTAAGCCATCATAGCGAGCGACGCCAAGCATTATTCCGATAAAAATAAAAATATTTATGATGTTGTCGCATGCGGTATCGAGGTTTTTCCCGAAGTCCGATTCCATAAATTTTAGACGAGCAACGTCGCCATCGCAACAATCTAAAATAGCGGTAATAGATAAAAGCACTCCACCGATTAAGGTATTCCAGTAATTTGCTTGCGCAAACAAAATTCCCGATGCTAAACCTATAAATAGCCCAAGTATTGTTATTTGATTGGGGGTTAGAAATGTTTTTACCAATAATGAAGATATTTTAATTGAGAATATTGAGTTAACCCAGATATCCATAAATTGGTGATAGTGTAATTTATGCTCGTCTAGGATACCTTTTTCAATCGACTGGGTAGATTCAGAATCTTTTATTCTTTTACGGAAAAACCAAGGACCGGAGAGATGGACAGGAGTCACTTCCTTTTTTAAAGATCCAAAGCGTAAGTAGTTTTCAACGTCTGAAGGAAGAAGTAGATAAATTCCATCTGAGTTTCTGTTCTCATTAAAAAGTCCAGTAATCGCAATAGGTTCAAGAGCATTAGATGAATTGATAAAACCTTTAATAAGCTCACTAGTTGTCACGAGGTCACCTTCGACAAGAAGAACCTTTTTAAGTTTTGGGAGTAATTTAATTGAATTTAAATTGTCCGAGAAAGAGTCATTGTGCAAGCTATGCCACTGAAGGTTACTTTTAAATCGTGAATCACTTTTAATAGTTGTCTCAATCGAATGTTGTTGCGAGAGTGTAGAATTTTGCTCAAAAATTATAAAATTTTCAATGCCTGCTCGCTGCAGAGAAAAAATTAAACGTTTAAAGGCGGTGACTCCGGCAATATTTTCTTGAAATATAAGAGAAATATTTTTTTTAGAAGAAGCAATTCTTATAATAACCGTTTTAGGTAAAGGCATTTTAAAGTTAGGCTAGTATCAATTTTTTGGTTTGGGCTGATTGGGATTATAAACAAACGTTGCAAGTATTGAGAGTTTCTTTTTTTTGATTGTTATTGGAAATGGGTAATAGGGGGCTGCTTGCTTAACTGATTTTATGGCAGAAATATCGAGGATGTTGAAACCCGAACTATTAGTTAAGTGCACACCAATAAGGTTCCCATCTCTTGAAATTTCAAATTTGAGAGTGAGTTGTCCGCTTATTTGTTTGTCAGACGCTTGAATTGGATAAACCCAGACCTGCTGAATTTGTTGTTTTATTCGGCTAAAGTATGAAGCATATTTCACCTCTTTAGTGTCAAACGGGATGGGTTTATTGTCATCAAGGTATTCTTCGTTTGAAGCATTTAAATTTTGTGTTGCATATTTATCTAGATTCAAGTCGTCAAGCATGGCTAGAGCCCTTTGCGAGTCAGAAAATGATGAATGAGTTGGAAGTGTGTTCAGTTTTGAGGTCTTTGGAAGAGCGGTGGCTTTTTTTGAATTCACACGAACTTGCGCTTGTTGAATCTTGTTAAATAGTTTATTGATCTTTAAAGGAGCTATATTTTTTTTTCGTATT
>CAJJDL010000260.1 GCA_905182935.1 uncultured Nitrospinaceae bacterium
AAGTGTGCCAACATAGTTCAATAATAAAAATAATAAATAAAAAGAATATGGAAAATTATTTATAATAATTATATATTATCTAGACTCTAAAAAGTAGGCTAAACAGGCTAATCACTTGTAAAATAATATCTGTTGTTTAAAACTTACGACTAGCTTTGTTCTCGAAAAATAAATAATTTTTTTCGCCTAATACCACCTTTCAAGGAGATTTTTACGTTGAAAGTATCTGTTATTATTCCAACTTTTAATGAAGCTCAGATATTAGAAGGTAGTCTTAGAGCTATTTTTCACCTAAATCCTTACGAAATTATTGTTGCTGATGGAGGAAGCACTGACAGAACCATTTCAGTGGCTCGCCGCATAGCCACCCATGTTATAACCAGTCGAGTCGGAAGAGCCGAACAAATGAATGCAGGCGCAAAGAAAGCCACGGGGGACATTCTCTTGTTCATGCATACCGACAACAAACTACCCAAACAAAGTTTCAAGAAAATGACTGAAATAATGCAGCTTACTAGCCATGCAGGCGGTGCATTTAGCCTGCAGATAGAATCTAAAAAAATATCTCTCAAAATTATTGCTTCATTGGCTACCTGGCGTTCAAAACATCTCAACCTCGTATACGGAGACCAGGCCATATTTGTTCGCGCTGATATATTTCGGAACCTAGACGGGTTCTCCTCTCTCCCTATTTGCGAAGACCTAGATTTCTTCCGCCGACTAAGGCGACAAGGTGAGGTTATACTTCTTAAAGAAAAAACTCATACTTCCGCACGGAGATGGACAACTGAAGGCACCTTCAACACCACGTTACGCAATATCACGATTGCGAGCCTATTCTTATTCGGTTTTTCACCAAATGTATTAAGCAAATGGTATTCGGTAATTCGATAACTCTCAGGTTTCACAAAGTATCAAATTAACCCTTAACCTCCATACATCGACTCAACTTCTTCTTGTATTGGCAGCTAGCGCCTCATATACTCTATATATCATTATAATAATCATGAATTCTTTAACTTAAATTTTCGTTTGGAGATAATTTCATTGCATAAAAATAAAAAGCTTAAACTAAGGCCTCTGGTTTTTATAAGCGGCATTGTATTATTTTTGGCAATCGTTTATTCAACGACAAAACCAAATAAATATATTGAGCCTATTGCTCCGGCAACGGGTCAATTGATCGAAACTCGACCGGTCATGTCTTCCGCTTTTTACACAGGAAAAGTAGCTGAGGCCTATCGCATCGCTGCAGAAATTCCAAAAGTTATCGATAGCCAATTTTGTTATTGCTATTGCAAAAAAAATCACCAACATAAAAGCTTGCTAACATGTTTTACAAATAAACATGGGTCTAAGTGTGATACTTGTATCAACGAGGTTCTTTATGCTTACGAATTATATAAGCAAGGTAAAACTCTCGATGAAATAGTCGTGTCAATCGATAAAAAGTTCTATCGCCCTTACAAGCCAAAACAACTTTAAATTAATCATGAATACGGTCGCCGAACAAAAACCAACATCTATATATATCCCCTATACCTTACTAGTGGCCGCCCTTTTTTCAGTTTTTATATTGGCTCTAAACAAAGTTGATCTCAGGCCAGGAGAGGTAGAGTATCCAGCTGAAGCATTTATAGCTCCAGAGTTTGAATTGCCGACCCTTCAAGGAGGTAAAATTAAGCTCTCAGACTATCGAGGAAAAGTCCTATTTATTAATTTTTGGGCTACCTGGTGCGCCACCTGCAAAGTAGAAATGCCATCTATGGAAAAACTATATCAGCGATTTCGAGAATATGATTTTGAAATGCTAACGATCAGTGTCGATAAAGACTTATCACTCATTAGCCCATTCATCAAAGAATACAATCTCTCGTTCCCTGTACTACTAGATCCCGATAGCAAGGTCGCAAAAAGAGATTACAAAACAACTGGAGTTCCGGAAACTTTTGTTGTCGATAAGAATGGAATCATAGTCCACAAAGCTATAGGCCCTAGAGACTGGGCTAATGATGAAACTATGGAAGCATTTGCTCAACTCATTCAACGAGAATACTCCGATGTACCATAAAATATCGCTACCACTTTTCATTCTCATTCTGATGGCTCCACAGTTAACATTTGCTCATGGAGACGCCCACAAAGAGAAAAACAATCCCTCTATTCAAATGGAAGAAATACCTCCTCTTAATAATTCTATATACTCTATTGAAGGTGAGGAAAGTGAACTACCTATCCTTAAGGACGCTCACCTTAATTTGCCATTTTCAAACAATGCTATTTTTGATGACGCAATACCCTCAAATGATAAAAGCATGAGCAATGACGAACCAATGCAACGTTTTAAAGCAGAAAATAACCCCTCAAAAAATCATAGCCAACACGAAAAACAACAAGTAGAAGAGGCGACACACAAATTGGTTTTGTTCGATGCGAAAGGCTATAAAGTCGCTATTGGGGTCACTATTTTTTCTGGGCTGACCTTTATAGGCTTGAGTCTTTTCCGAACTGGAGAAGGAAACGAAAAAAATGTTTCATGACCGTTGATAAAGGACCGTTCTATGAGCGAACTTAAAAAATTTCTTGATGATCGGCTAGGTTTACATCTCCTAGACTACGAAATTCCTGAACATTCCAATTCAATAAAGTATTCGTTAGGTGGAATGACAATGACCTCATTCGGGGTCCTCATTGGAAGCGGCATTCTACTAGCGCAGTTTTACAACCCTACCCCAGAAAAAGCCAATATCAGCATACATTTTCTTATGGATCAAGTGTACCTTGGGTGGTTCCTACGTGGCATTCATTTTTGGGCAGGTGAAATCCTCACAATCACACTTATTCTTCACATGATCCGTGTTTTTTACACGGCATCCTACAAAAAGCCAAGGGAAATCAATTGGCTACTTGGAGTTGGGCTGCTTGGTTTTATAATCACTCTGATGTTTACAGGAACGGTTCTAAAATGGGATCAGGAAGGCTATGAAGCATTAGACCATTTTGTTTGGGTTGCAAAAAAATTTGGTATATTAGGTATGCCGCTCACTGAAAATTTTTCTCCTGGAGTCCCTATTTTAAGCCGAATATATATGGCACATATATCGTTACTTCCAATTATTACGATTATCCTGCTTGGACTCCATATATTTTATATTAAGTACCACAAGCTCTCTCCAAAACCTGATGGTAAAGATAACAACCGATTCATCTCTTTTACTCAACACATGGCTTATGTTCGTCGAGCCGGTATCGGTATATTTACTCTAATCTGTCTATTAGCATTAACTATAGCTCCTCCCTTAGGGAGGGTACCAATTATGGGGCTGGAAGTTACAAAACCTCCATGGCAATTCGTATGGATTTACGCCCTAGAGAACCTTTGGGTCCCATCTTTGATAGTTGCCCCTATTATAATTGGCTTATGCTTGATCAGTGTTCCCTTTATCGATCGAAGCACAGAAACTGATCCAAAAAAACGTCCTATTGCAATGATAATTTTATGGGGAACAATTATTATTTTTATTGGTTTAACTCTCTGGGGTAAGTTCACCACAATGACCCACACAATGTAGTAACTTGATGAACGTTATTCATGTCTAGTGAAATAGTCATAGAAATTCTTACAAAAAAAGACTGCTGCCTTTGTGATGAAATTA
>CAJJDL010000261.1 GCA_905182935.1 uncultured Nitrospinaceae bacterium
ATATGTTTCGCTTGACAAAGAAGCTCTAACTAAAATGAAATCGGCTGGATATTATAAAATTCGTTTTGGTATCGAAACAGGAAGTGACCTCGTTGCAGAGCAAATGACTCTTGGGAAAAAATACGACCTTAAAAAACTACGATCCATTCTAAATATTGGTAAGGATATAGATATGCGGTTCTACGCTACTATAAGTGTTGGAGGTCTGGGTTCTTCTCCTAAAGAAGATCAAAAAACAGTTGATCTAGTATACGAATTAGCAAGTAAGGGTTTAATACATGAAATTCAGGTCTCTATTAATACACCTCAACCAGGAACAGATTTTTATAATAGCTGTATTGAAAAAAATCTACTTAAAGCCCAAATAACTAACGAGGGGTTCGATGGCAATGGACACGTCGTGGTAGAATATCCAAACTACAGTGCAGAGCAAATCCAAAATAAACAACGTGAAGCTCTAGCTGCTTTTGATCGTGGAAAAACAAAGGCAGATGCAACTTTATTTATAGATGTCGCAAAAGAATCACTCAATAAAATCCCCAAAAATTCAAATGTTCTCGTCTTAATAAGTGCCAGGAATTGGTTGATTCAAAATATCATTGTAGCGATGAATCAATATAGAAAAACGCGTGTTGACATCTTGGGACAGGATACGCTTATCGAAGAATTACACTCTAATCCAGGAGTTGTAAGTGTGTATAGCTATGGCAATGGATTTTTTTCCGCAGAAACTATGGAACCTTATTTAATAGAAAAACTCATAAGCAAATCATATGACTACATTCTTGTCCCCATGACGAATAACCACCTAGAAGGGTACCGTAATGTACTTAAAGTTGCTCAACTCATTGAACCTAAAGTAATCTTAGGAGTTTATCCCGAGGGTAATGTTCTTACCGTGAGAAAAGAACAAGAAACCATTAAAGCCTCGGTATGAGACCTGAATTATTTCGAGTAAAGCCCGTTTATGTGGCTTGTTCAGTTTTAATAAAAGGTTGACCAGCAATATCAGGTTTAGGGTCAATGATATTTCTTTTTATGAGAATATTTACCAACCGTTTATCCCTAGATGTAACAGCCATATCGATCAACCCGTCATGATCAAAATCACCCACGACCATTCCCTGAGGATATTCATCTACCACGTGGGCGATAGGTGGATAGGTGAAAGTTCCGTCGCCTCTTCCAAGAGAAACAGTGATTAAATCATCTATCGAGTTTGATACTGCCAAATCGGGCTTACCATCTCCTGTGAAATCAGCAACAACTACAAACTTTGGGAAAGACCCGGAAGCAAAGTCTTCTAATGCTGAAAACGATTTATCCTTGTTATTTTTAATTAAAGTTATTGTATGAAGAGAATTGCTTGATGTGACAAGGTCCTCATAACCATCGTTATCTACATCTATATTTGCAATTGTTAACGGTTGTCCTCCACCTTTAAAAACTGTTGACTCGTGAAAGGTCCCATTCCCGATCCCCCATAAGATCTGTATTCCGGTTTTACCCGATCCTGCTAATGCTACTGCAATATCAATAACTTTATTTCTATCATAATCGCCCAAAACTATAGCCGTTGGTTGTCCGTTGACTGGTATAGCTACAGGATTTTTAAAACGCCCTTTTCCCTTCCCTAAAAGAATCATCACCTTGTGATATCGCATAGTAACAGCAAGGTCATTAATTCCATCTCGATTAAAATCACCCGCAACCATATTGATAGGAATTTTTCCTGGTCTTATAGTTATGCGATTTTTTACAAAACTACCAAACCGAGAATTAAAATAAATATTGATACTCTGATCTTTATAATTCAACACAGCAAGGTCAGGATATCCGTTATTATTAAAATCTGCTGTAACAACACAAATTGGTTCTTCTCCAGTCTTTATAGTCATTTGATCTTTGAATGTTCCATCGCCTTTCCCTTTAAAATAAGACAAGGTATTATGGCCGCTATTAGTAACAATGAGATCTATTTCTCCATCTCGATTGAAATCTTCAGAAATTACAAAAGAAGGATCTGCTCCTGTTTCCATAATAAAATTACTAGTAAATAAACGCGGCATCTTCTTACGAGTCTTACCTGGATTAGGGCAACCAGTAATTGACAAAATTAAACTAATAATAAAAAGTAGAGAAATAGTTTTTTTCATTTGAACTTTAAAATATATACTTATTCTGGGATAGGAGTTAATAAAGGCTTTTTTTTCAAGAATATCATAGCTACTATGCTAGCAACAAACTTAAGAGCTAGTCTAAAATATTTAGCAAACTACTCCGAAAATTTTTCTATTTTTAGAAATTATCCGATAGCCCCATTCTAGAATCAATGCAAAGCCTGGAATATTATAATAAATCCATAGTGGCCAAGTAATCCTCGGAACACATGCAAGGACTCTAAAAACTGCCTCCGCCCCTTCAAAAACATTCCCTACTAGATCGACGAATTGAACAGAGCGTTCATACTCGTCTGTACTAATTTGTGTAAATTTTTCATATGCTTTTTCTGAAGGTAGATAGTCTACTTGGTCCTTTGTCAAGCGTTTCAACCTTGCCACCCAGCGTATGCAAAAACTACATTCACCATCATATATAAGTATCGATTTATCCATAACTCAAAAACAAACCTTCTTAAACTAGTC
>CAJJDL010000262.1 GCA_905182935.1 uncultured Nitrospinaceae bacterium
GGGTGGAGTTAAGTGAATGAAGAATTGACTCCCTTCCACTAACGAAAGGACTTGCAGGGGGGTGTATATAGGGAACACTCTGGTTATATATCACTTTTTTATAGGGATTTCGCATTAGGATTTCTAAAAATACAATCCCATGTCTGATTTCCAGAAAATTTTTCGGTGGGAAAAATGGATAGAAGAGGTGTTTTTAAATATTTTTATACAAGTGATTTAATTTTGTTGAACAATAAGGTAAAGAACAATTATTTATGGACTCAAATGATCTCAATTTCTTAGAAGCATTAGTATATCTCAGCAAGAAAGATAAAATACTTGAAAAAGTTATAAAAGGAATAAAACCCAAAGAACCTGAGAAAAGAGAACCAAATTTCGAAGCATTAGTTAGAATCATTTCTGGTCAACAACTATCTAGTGCTGCAGCATCGACAATCTTCAACCGACTAAAAGAATTTATAGGTAAAAATAAAATTACACCACAATTGATAAATAATTGTAACCCTCAACAGATTCTAAAATGTGGATTATCAAATGCTAAAACACAGTATATCATAAACCTTTCAGATCTGTTTTTAGCAGAACCAAATTTTCTAAACGAATTAAAAGATAAGGAATCAAAAGAAATTATTGAGGGATTACAGAAGTTCAAAGGAATAGGTATTTGGAGTGCA
Source organism: uncultured Nitrospinaceae bacterium (assembly GCA_905182935.1). GTDB lineage: Bacteria > Nitrospinota > Nitrospinia > Nitrospinales > VA-1 > Nitromaritima. Next base: position 675 of record CAJJDL010000262.1, read on the forward strand.
AGTATATTTGCACTGTTTTATCTAAACCATCCTGATGTATTTGCATGGGGTGATATTTCAATAAAAAAATCAATAAAACTATTGTATGAGGAAGATCAAGAAATGGAAAATGAGAGAATCATTGAAATAACTTCCAAATGGATACCATATAGAAGTACTGCATGTATAGTGCTTTGGAAATGGTTGGATGAGGGAGCAATCAAGTTTTCGTAATCAAAAATAACCCTCTAGAAATAAAATAGCAAACAATTTAAAAATAATTAAATTATTAGTGGGATAGTTGAAAATGAGAAATAGAAAAACCATCATCATCATAGGTTCTATTCTGGTAATAATGTATTTACTTTCACATCTAGAAGATTATCTATAAATGGAATAACAAATAATTGATACAATTATCCTTTGTCCAACCTAACATTCTAATCACCTCAATATGACTTTAAGAGATTTAATCCCCGATTTCTGGTGTAAATTAACTTGGTGCTTTACTGAGTATTGCCAAAACCGTTTCGGAGTTCAACAATACGAAATCAATTGGTTGGATTTCACAATTTGGGAGGCAATCTTTGCATTACCGTTAGTATGTACTTTGTTATTGTTTACGATTGTTCTCTTAGGATTATTTCTTGTCATTCTTTACAAATTATTATTAAAACAAGATTCTTCTTCAATTTAAGGGGAGTTAGACCATCAGGGGAATCATAACCTCGTTTCATTGGAAGAATAATCAATCACTTCCTCTAAAGAAAGGACTTGAGTGGGGGGTGTATATGAGGAAAACTCTGGTTATATACCACCTTTTTTAGAGGGATTTCGTCATAGGATTTCTCAAAAATCAATCCTATGTCTGATTTCCATAAAATTTTTTGGTGGGCAAAAATTGTTACCCATTTACACCAGAACAACTAGAAGATATTAATTACATGATCTCAAATCGCAATCTATCCATTTTACTTCTTATTACTGGTTTTGTGGGTATTAGTTTTGGAGGTCTGATAATGAGAAATATTAATACTGCTGATCCTTGGCAGATAGCATTTTATAGGGCATTAGCATTTATTTTTTCCATTACGTTAATTCTTTTTCATCAACACAGATTAGGAATTGTAACAAAGATCAAAAAAATTGGTTATCCAGGCATGGCAGGTGGTTTTTTCATGATGATTGCCCAACTCTTATTTATTCAATCATTTGCTAATACCTCAGTTGCAAATGCATTGTTTACCTTAAGTTCAATCCCTTTTATTACAGCGATTCTAGCATTCATATTTTTAAAAGAGAAAATATCTTTAACAACTATTATTATAATGTTTTTTGCTTTTATTGGAATATTTATCATGATTAAAGATGGATTGGAAACGGGTGGATTTTATGGGAATATTATAGCATTATTTTGTGCTTTTAGTTTTTCTACATTTGTAATTATTTTAAGAAAGAATAGGAATATTGATATGATGCCTGTGAATCTCATATCTGGTGTTCTCACATTAATTGTTTCTTTTATTATTAGTCTTGGGAATATAAACGTTCCAATTCAAGATATTTTGTTATGTTTTTTATGGGGAGGAGTATTATCTGGATTTGTGAATAGTGTATTTATTTTTTCCACTAGATTTCTTCTTGCTTCCGAAGTTACATTCTTTATGCTTTTAGAGTCTTCACTAGGACCATTTTGGGTTTGGATATTTTTAAATGAAACAATTTCACAAGAAACATTCTATGGTGGAATAATTGTTATGATAAGTGTAGCAGTGTATAGTTTATTTGAAATCAAAAATTCAAAAATAAAAGCGATCTCAACGGGGTGATTGTGAGTTGATGGAATTAGAGTGTCAAGAGTAATTTTTACTAGGATTTTATTCTTTCTACGAAGTGATGATTGGTGAAAATCAGAGGCTTGGGTTTTGTTGTGGTTTTTGGTTCGATTTAAGTCAGGAATAGGTGGGAATCACCATATTTTGGACACACTACGCCTGCTGGATTTATTTTTTTAAATTCTGGTCGGAATTCAATCATTGTGAAGGCAAAATATGTTGCCGGTTCATAGGTGACTTCTGGAGCTTCATCAGGTAGGAGCGGCCTGAACATGAAGAGTGAGGGGGAGGGGGAAGCACACTGGCCCCACTCAACATACACAAAGTAGTTAGTCGAATTTATGCCTTGATGCTTCCTCAGATGGCACCACCAGTCAGACACCCTCCAAGTAAAATCCCCACATTCTTGTGAAATACCCCCGAATTGTGTAAATGTATGGTTCTCCTAAACTAACCAATTAGGGAACCTATGAGACATATACTCATTACCCTTTCCCACTGATTCTTCTCA
>CAJJDL010000263.1 GCA_905182935.1 uncultured Nitrospinaceae bacterium
AGGTTCGGCATTCCTCGCATGGCTGGTCGTGAAGGGGGGTAGTTTGCCCGAGGCTTCAAACCAGCTAATCCTCAAGGTATCTGCCATGAAGATGGCTCTGGATCCTCTAGAAGCCTTTATAAGAGGAGTCCTGTGTAACTGGTTGGTTTGTCTTGCAGTTTGGATCAGCCTCCGGGCCAAGGAGGAAACCGCCCGGCTGATAATGATTTTCTGGTGTCTGTTTGCTTTTATTGGTAGTGGATTCGAGCACAGTATTGCGAACCAGACTTTGTTGAGTATGGCGATGTTTCTACCGCACGGACCTGAAATTTCCATAGCCGGGTTTGCACATAACCAACTTTTCGTGGCGCTTGGAAATCTAGTGGGTGGAGGGGCTTTTGTGGGCGCAGTGTACTGGTTTGCCAGCCCGAGTTTGAGCGAGGAAAAGAGCGTCACCGACAGTATGTCTACGACCAACTGGAAAGGGGAAGAAAAAGATTAATTGAAGGTGATGGAGCCTTTTTGGGTTCTTGGGTGGTACGTTCAAGAAAGTTAGCTTGAGTCTAAAGGGCTATCAATAGCCCCTTAGACGCAAGCTTTTATTCTAGTACCTACCTTTAATAAATATAAAGTCTTCTCGTTGTTAGCGGCATTCCTACTCTAGTTTACTTGCTAAGTTTTACTGCCGGTCTATAAGGTTTCTCTTCTGGTATTACCTTAGGTCACTCGTAATCTCTAGCCTGAGTATCTAAGTAAAAAAAATTACCCCTTAGGCTGTAGTCCACTTTTTTATTTCCGAGTATGAGGTCCAGAATAGGTCCAGTTTTAGCGATATTTATGTCTATAAGTTCATCTGAGGCCGTAGCCCTTTTTTGTTGTTGCTAGCACCGGGGGGGGGCTAGCATTTATAGCTGTGAATAAAAGTCAAATCACTTCAATTCATGGTCATGGTCTTTTAAGAACTCTCTAATTTTATCTGTGGCATCTAAAAGCATGAGCCACTGACTTTTATATAGAGTTACGGGAAAACGTCCGAGACCATACATAGACATCCCGCCTTTTTGCCCAACTTTAAACGAGATATTATCTGATTTCGTTTGTTTTAATGTTTCATTTTCTGCCCGGAGGCGTTCTAACTCTTTTTTCATTTCATCATCGCTATCCGAAGCCATTAGGTTAATCCTCTCAACTGTTTATTGGTTTAAGTAATTATTGCTATAAAATATAATACACTCTATTCGATATCTTTCTATACACAGTTCGTTTTGAATGGTGCCTTAATTAGCAACCCTTGTAAATTCAGGTTATTAATCTAAAAGAATAAGGACAAAAGATAATGTCAAACCAACAGTGCCCAGAATGTAAATCCGAAAACGTGATACCTGTTCATTGGAATGGGTTTGAAAAGTCACCTTTTTTTACTTATATCTCCTTTAATGTTTTGACATTAGTTCAACTGAATTAGGTTTGTCATACACTGCTAGACGTTCAATAATCGTGGCGCTCGCATCATTTATTCCAAGTAGGTGAACAGCCGTTCCTTCACGGCGAAATTTCATGACAACTTTATCCAATGCACCGACTGCGGACAAGTCCCAGAAATGGGCTACGCTAACATCAATGGTGACATTTGGAACAACTTCCTTGAAATCGAAGGAATCAGAAAATCTGTTTGCCGAAGCAAAAAAAACCTGTCCATAAACTTTGTAGGTGCGCTTATCGGGATCTTTAGATAACTTAGATTCGATTTTTAGAAATCGCGATATTCTGCGAGCGAAGAGAAATGATTGCGTCAAAACCCCAACAAAGACACCTATAGCCAAATCATGGGTACTCACAACGACTATTACGGTCGTTATCATAACAAGGCTGGAAGTTTTTGGGTGTGTTCTCAGATTTTTAAAAGATGACCAATTGAATGTTTCTATAGCAACCATTATCATGACGGCAACGAGGGCGGCCATAGGAATTTGTCTTACCCAATCTCCAAGAACCAAAAGTAAGAATAAAAGAAACAGACCCGCAAAAAGTGTCGACAGGCGCCCACGGCCCCCTGACTTGATATTAATAACAGATTGCCCAATCATTGCGCAGCCTGCCATACCTCCAAAAAATCCAGTCACAACATTGGCAAACCCTTGTCCTATGCATTCACGGTTTTTATTACTGGGAGTATCTGTCATGTCATCGAGAATGGTTGCTGTCATAAGTGATTCCAACAGACCAATAAACATGAGTGTCAGGGAATATGGGAAAATAACCGACAGTGCGTCAAGAGTGAGTGGTATATTTGGGAACAGAAAAACTGGTAACGTGGAGGGAAGCTCTCCCATATCTCCTACTGTGCGTAAATCTACTCCAAAATAAATAGTGACTGCGGTAATAGTAATGATGCTGATCAGCGGAGATGGAAAAACTTTTGTAAAACGCGGTAAGATATAAATGATTGCTAGCCCAAGGACGACCATGCCATACATCTGAATTCCTGCCTCTTTGAACTCGGGAAGTTGTGCTAGAAATATTAGAATGGCTAGAGCATTTACAAATCCTGTTACGACTGAGCGTGACACAAATCGCATCAGAGAACCTAGTCTTAAAAAACCCGCAATGACTTGTAAAACACCTGTAAGGATGGTTGCCGCAAGAAGGTATTCAAGCCCGTGTTCTTTTACAAGCGTGATCATGACAAGTGCCATAGCACCCGTTGCGGCTGAAATCATGCCGGGACGTCCCCCGACAAAAGCAATGACAATGGTCATACAAAATGAAGCATACAAACCAACTTTAGGATCAACACCGGCAATGATCGAGAAAGCGATTGCCTCAGGAATAAGAGCCAGCGCGACAACCATGCCTGCAAGAACGTCATTGCGTATATTACTAAGCCAGTTGATTTTTATATTTGAGAGTAATGAATAGAGCATCAATAAGTTTGGTTAAATTTAAGAGTAAAGGATTTATCAAAAAGCGAAGAATTTCTACAGACCTTCGCTATCATATTAAGTTGTAATAGCAGAGACTCGGAACTATGTTCTTAACTGGAGTACAGAAAAAAACAAGACCAAAAGACCGTATCTTTTTATGCGATTTAAAGCCTTATAAGGACTCTAGAAGAATTAAAGCTCTGCTTGATGCTATTTGATGAATTTTATTTGGGAGTTACTCGAGTGGCACATGGGCCTTTTTGACCTTCACCCTCTTCATATTCGACTGACTGGCCTTCTACAAGGGTCTTAAAACCGTCTCCTTGAATTTCAGAGAAATGCACAAAGAGGTCTTTGCCATTTTCAGATTGAATGAAGCCGTAACCTTTACCTTCGTTAAACCATTTTACTGTTCCTAGTGCCATGAAAAACAATCTCCTGTGGTATTCGGAAAACGTTCTTCCAGAAAATCTGGGCGACGTTTTCCCTAAATTTAAATGGGGTTGGATTGATGCAAGAACTTTTAGCGAACCACTTGGAAGAAAAACAAAAAGCTCCTTGTTCTTAGAGACCAAGGTGTTTTATATATTTTTTCGAGGCGAGAAACTATAAAGAAATAACTTACAATAAACTTACAACCTGAATTAAAACAGATAGTAGCATAAATATCAGATATAGACAAATTCTATTTTTTTGATTTTCAGAATATCGCTTTGGGCCCAGGGGTCTATCAATCGTCCTTAAGACTCTTGCAAGCTTTAAGTTCCCACCAACTAATTATGGCTAAAAAAAGAGCAAGGCCGGAGGTCAGGATTAATGTAGGGTGCCAAGACGTTCTAACAGCCCAGAGAAGGAGGGCTACCCAGAGAACCATACCCAAAATCATGGTATTTCTGGAAAACTTCTGAAAATATTTCCTTTGAATTTTGATGCCACTAATTTTTAATATCCTTGATATAAGCCATCCCACCAATAGTGCCAAAAGTTGCAAAAATAAAATATACCCCCACCCAAGGGGAGAAAGTATAAAACTAATGGGCAGCTCTTCAAAAAAATTTTTCTTTAATTTAGGAATAAGTAAAATTGCATTTAGACTCTCTATCCCATCAAAAGCCTCAATTTCTCCGGTGGCTAAAACATACCTGATATTTTTTTCTCTGCTTTGCACAATAATTTTATATTTTCCTGCGTCAGCGCGTATTTTAAATTCAGGGCCCTGCCAATACATGCTCTGGCCGAATGGTTCAAAAAATTTCTTCCAATCCTCTTTGCTCGGTCTAAGGCTTCCTAATACCTGATCACCCTTGAAAATTTTAACCGTCACATTTTTTCCTGGCCCTTCTATAAAAGGAACTAAAACGTTCACATATAAATCAATGGCAGAACTTGTGCTAATCGTATAAGTGTGCGGTTTTCCAGAAAGCTTGCCATAGTAGGCCTTGGATATTTCTGGTTTAGTGATATTAATTTTTTCAGTTTCAACTATTCTAGGTTGATGGGCTAAAACTGCTAAAGGCCAGCTGACCAAAGTTAAAAAGAAAAATAAAATTACAACTCGCAAGTTATTTATGATCTTATCCAATTTTACTCACCATTAGAATAATATTGCCAGACGTGAATATTCGCCATTATAGGCCCTTTATATTTTGTTATTATTATCTGATGAGCAGTTCGTTTTTTTATGTATGACACGCCTGTAATTTTAGAACGTACTCTTTTTTTACATAGCGTCTGAATCACCAGTTATGTATCGCGAATGTGGGATCTCTGCGGTTTCTTTGTCGGCTATTATTAGGTAGGGATTGGTCTCGAGAAATTTTTCTATGTCACTGATAAGAACTTTTGCTTCAACCATAATTTTTTCAGACTCAACCGCACCGATTTTTTTGGATAACTCCACGAAACGATTGGCAAAGAGTTGGGATTCCGTAACCGTTTTAGATATCTGATCAAATTCCAGTTTACGATTGAGGTTGCTTTCCGCAAACCTGGCGTATGCGATTAGTTTTTTCGCCTCCTCCATGAAGTGTCCTAGATTTAAAAGGTATTCCATGACCGCTTTTTCTCCCTTGGCTTTGAGTTGAGGTGAAAGTATCTGCGCAATTTCCTCTAAGGGAACCCCGTTTTTTGTCGAACACAAGTATTTTAAGCGGACAATCAGGACGGTGATTTTGGAATCTAGCTTGAGAGTTATTGTGGCATGATTACGAACTTGATAGTTTTTATCGAACATTCCCCAAATACCGCCTTGGCCTTTGATTTGTTCCACCTTACTTTCTAGAGGATGAAGTAAAACATTGCAAGACGGGGTATCTGCTGCAATTACCTCACTCGATGAAATTAAAATAAAAAAAAGAAACTGTATGGAAATATAGGAAGGATTAAGAGCTTTCATTATTCTAGTAGGTAATAATTAATAACTTACGGCTATATTAGCTGAAAAATTAAAATATAAAACATAAAACTTTTTAGATCTAGGGGAGTTTGAATTTAGGGATGTGGTTGTCTAAAAGTGTAGTATTCTCTTTCTCCTCACAAAGTATACAAAAAAAACCAGTCGTACGTTGAATAACAAATAAGAATACTTGGGAGAATTTAGTAATGAAAGCTTATAGAGTTCATGAGTACGGAGATGCTGCAAAATTTGTTGAAGATGAAGTTAATAAACCGAGTGCAAAACAAGGGCATGTTGTTGTTGAGGTGAAAGCCTCAAGCCTTAACCCCATTGACCATAAACTCCTTAAAAGTGACTTAGGAATTAATCCAGCCTTACCTGGAATCCTTCATATGGATGTAGCTGGAGTCATAACAGAAGTGGGAGAAGGGGTAACTGACTTTAAAACGGGTGACGAGATATTCGGCTGTGCTGGAGGGTTACAAGGGGAAGCAGGAAATATTGAAGGTGCATTAGCTGATTTCATGCTAGCAGATAGTAATTTAATCGCTTTGAAACCCAAGTCACTGAGCTTTTCTGAATCTGCGGCGTTACCACTTGTGACTATCACGGCATGGGAAGGCTTATTTGATCGTGCGCATATAACAAAGGAAGATTATGTTCTTATTCATGGAGGAGCAGGAGGTGTAGGTCATATCGCTATACAACTTGCCAGGCAACATGGCGCTCGTGTGGCAACAACAGTATCTTCTGAAGGTAAAGCAAAAGTCGCTAGAAGCCTAGGAGCAGAGGATATTATTTTCTATCGGGATGAAAAAGTTGAAGAATATACTCAGCGTCTTACTAACGGTAAAGGTTTTGATGTTGTTTTCGATACCATTGGAGCAGACAATCTCGATAAATCTTTAGAAGCTGCTAAAGTCAGTGGTCAAGTGATTAGTCTTATAGGAAGTAATAAGCATGATCTAAAACCGATGCATATGAAGGGGCTAAGTTTACATTTAGTATTTATGCTTTTACCAATGCTTACAGGAAAAGGTCGAGCCCATCATGGTTTTGTGTTGAATAATGTCGCCAAATGGATAGATGAGGGGTTGGTTAAGCCACTTATTCATGAAGAAAAATTTAGTTTTGATCAAGTGAATGAAGCACACGCTCTATTTGCAACCAATAAGCATGTTGGAAAAATTATATTGGAAAATAATTAAAAGTATAAACCAGGATTTAAAGATTTTATTTCTATTCACAAGGTAAGGAGCTACTGCTTGAACCTCAGTATTTCCTAATGCCCTATTTAAAAAATAAGAAAGATAAAATAATGAACCGTATTCTCAATAAGAGTTTTTTAACTAACTTAATTGCTATTTTAATTATTATCACCAGTTATTTATGTCCTATAGAACCAGATTTGATCAAATCTGTTGGCTTTTTTGCGCTCTCAGGTGCAGTCACTAATTGG
>CAJJDL010000264.1 GCA_905182935.1 uncultured Nitrospinaceae bacterium
TTTTAACTTGTTATTTTTTTCCCACATTTGAAGCACGGTTGTGGGTTTTTTTTTGTTAGTGTAGGGGATAGATTCACCCCATTGTGGGTTAATAAAATGTAAATCATAGTTTGAAAATGTGTTGGTAACACTTTGGTGGTAGGACTGCATTAAATGTTCAAAGTTCTCTTTTTTATCGAGTGGGGTATTTTGAGGTAGATTAACAAGGCAGTACAAGCGAACAATATTAGTGCGTGCTTTTCCTTCGTCATTTGCGATTAGATATTGTCCACCCCATATTCCAGCTGTTATGGATATTTTTTCTTGAAGTTTATTAGATAATTGTATCGAAATTTTATGCGCTATCGTCCTATAGACTTCATTTAGATAATATAGGTTGAACTTCCCATCCTCATGGAGCAGGCGTTCGGGAAGTTGCGGTATTTCACTCATCGGTAATAGCGCCAATCGATGCAGAAGAGACTAGTTTTTCGTATTTGGACAGAACCCCTCTTTTATATTTTAGAGGAAGTGGAGTCCATTTTTCTTTACGAAGTTTAATATCCTCGTCAGAAAGAAGTGCGTCAAGCGATCTGTTCTCAATGTCGATGACTACTTTGTCGCCTTCTTGAACCAAGGCTATAACTCCACCCAGTTGAGCCTCAGGAGCCACATGACCAACAACAAGACCATGAGTTCCACCAGAAAACCTACCATCTGTAATGAGCCCGACTTTTTCTCCAAGTCCTTTGCCAACCAGCGCTGATGTAGGGGCTAACATTTCTCTCATCCCAGGACCCCCCTTAGGACCTTCATAACGAATTATTACGATGTCACCGGCAATAATTTTATCGTTAATGATCGCATCAAGACATTCTTCTTCTGAATTAAAGACTCGAGCAGGACCTTCAATTCGTCGAGTTTTAATTCCTGAAACTTTTGCAACAGATCCCTCAGGGCTTAAATTTCCTTTCAAGATTACCAAATGACCCTCTGGAGACAATGGCTTCTCAATCGGTCGGATTACTTTTTGGTCAGAGCTGACTTGGCTCGGTACATCTTTTAGATTTTCTGCAATAGTTTGACCTGTAACCGTCATACAATCTCCGTGTAAAAGACCCTTATCGAGCAGCATTTTCATGACTTGTGGAATTCCTCCAGTACTATGGAGGTCGACGGTCACAAACTGACCGGAGGGTTTAAGATCGCAAAAATGTGGAACTCGTTGTCTGATTATTTCAAAGTCATCAATTGTTATATCTAGATTCATGTAGCTGGAGATGGCTAATATGTGAAGCACTGCATTTGTTGATCCACCAACAGCCATAACCACCGATATGGCATTTTCAAAAGCTTTTCTTGTTAAAATATCTTTGGGAGTGATATTTTTTTCTAACATAGGAAAAAGAGCTGCCGCACTTTTCTGTGTATTCGATTCTTTTTCCTTATCCTCGTTAGACATTGTTGAGCTATAGGGAAGACTCATACCCATTGCTTCTATGGCTGAGGACATCGTATTCGCTGTATACATACCACCGCAAGAACCAAACCCAGGGCATGCATTTTTTTCAATGTCGCTTAATTGGTCATGATTGATAGAACCCGCACTAAATTGCCCAACCGCTTCAAATGAGCTCACAACAGTCAGATCTTTTCCATCAAGACGACCGGGCTTGATGGTCCCTCCATAAACGAAAATACTTGGTATATCCAGTCGAGCCATAGCGATAAGGGCTCCCGGCATATTTTTATCGCATCCACCAACGCAAATAACGGCATCCATACTAGCTCCACGGCAAACAGCTTCAATAGAATCAGCAATAACCTCACGACTCACCAAGGAGCATTTCATGCCTTCGGTGCCCATAGAAATTCCATCGCTTACGGTGATAGTGCCAAACATTTGAGGCATACCTCCCGATCGTTTAATTTCTGATTTTGCTATGTCTGCTAGTTTGCCAAGGCCTGCATTGCAGGGAGTCACATCACTTTGACCGTTTGCTATGCCAATAATAGGCTTATTAAAGTCAGCATCAGTAAAGCCGACTGCCCGAAGCATAGCGCGATTAGGAGACCTTTTATGTCCTTGGGTGATAACGTAACTTTTACGATTTAATATAGGTTTATACTCTTCTGTCATGTTAACTCCTTATATCCTATGATCAAAAACACCTTACTTAGTAAAGATGAAACTAGTTTGAATTTCATTTTATAATGTTAAATCAAAATTTTAAACAAATTATTTTATAAGCTCAGGGACCCAATTTAAACTTGGCGGGTTAATATATCCAGCAGTACTTTTGGCATGAACTACAGCGCAATATTGTGGAGATAGCGAAGGTGAAACCTTAGCATCGCCTTCCTCAATGCAAATTGTATTTAGAAAAGGAACGAGAGGTGTTTTTCTGTCTCCTGCCCAGGTTTTTTGCCGCATCCCATCAATTTCAAGGAATGGAGGTAAGTGATAGACACGTTGCCCATACAAATAATCTAAACGTAAAATGTCGAGGGCCGTGGAATCACTTCCCAGAGAAAATGTATCATGAATGATTTGATACTGAGTATTTAGAGCGTGAGATTGGTTAAATATTTTATGTAATTCCATATGTTCAAGAATAGAATTAAATAATTCTACTGCAGATAGAGTCTTCAATAAATATTGGACTGTAAAGCGAAACCGTTTTGAATTATAAAACATGTCAAATACGTCCTCAAATTTTTTCAAATAATTAAGTTGAATCGCTGAAAGATGATTATTTGAAATTAATTCGTAGGGAGGGGCGGATTCATATTTATATCCGTAGTCATCGATCATATTTTTTATAGGTGCTCCCGGTAGAAACTTTAAAAAGCCTAACTGCAATTCATGAGGACGCAATTTACAGACCTCCTCAAATGACTTTAAAATATCATCTAAGGTTTCGCCTGGAAGTCCAAAAATAAGATCACAGTGGATATGAATTAGGTTCGCATTTATTAGGCGTTCTATCGCAGAAAACAATTTTTTATTATTCTGCTTTCTTTCAATTTTATTTTGCGACGATGGGTCGGTGGTCTGAATTCCTAGTTCAAACTGGAACATACCTTCCGGTACTGTTTCTAAGAATTCAAGTAAGTCGTTAGTTAAAAGGTCACCTACTACTTCAAAGTGGAATGCTATGCCCTTGAATTTTAATAACCAGGTCATTAGTTCCTTCATATGCGAAGGTTTAAGGTTGAATGTGCGATCAACAAATTTTATTTTATTAACCCCTCCCTTAATTAATAAGTTGATTTGCTCATATACCGTCTTGTTATCAAAAAAGCGCACTGTTTTATCAAGAGCGGAGAGGCAGAATGAGCATAAATAGGGGCAACCTCTCGAGGTTTCTAAATAAACTATTAGATTTTTAAGTTGGATTAGGTCTTCTTCTAAATAGGCGGGGGTTAACTCTGGAAGGTTTGTCCCATAAGATTCCCAGTCTTTAAGTATTTCTGCAGAGGGAATAGATTTCTTTTTAAAATGTTCAAGAAACTCAATCCATTTAGCTTCTCCTTCTCCTGCAATGACTGTATAGAGCTCTGTTGAGTTCATATCAAAAGAAACTTCCGGTCCTCCCAAAACGATAGCTATTGTTGGATCTTGCTTTTTTAAACGTTCAATAAGTTCAAGAGACTGTCTTCGGTTCCATATATAGACACTAACTCCAAGAATGCGGGGTTTTTGCTTTAATATTTCTGCTGCAATCTTCCAAATAGGTTGACTGGTCACGAATTCCTGAATCCATACATTATCAAACCCATTATTCTTTGTTGCATTGCGCAGGTAGCGAATGCTAAGTGAAGAATGAACAAACTTTGCGTTTAAGGTAACAAGTCCAATAGAGATCGACATATTAGTTCATTAAAGTATTAATCAAATTATCTATAGTAAATCGATTGGGAGGTTGAAGCAATAGCGAGTTGTTTTTCTATTTTTGACAGACCTTGCAGTAAAATGTGGATCGTGCTGATTGGACAATTCTTTTAATGGGTTCATTACAGATAGGGCAGGGTTTGTTCTCTTTGCCATAAACGGCTAGCTTGAATTTATAGTAACCTTGGCTGCCATCGGTACTATGAAAATCTCTTAGAGTGGTGCCTCCCGCAACGATACTTTTTTGTAATATCTCGCGAAGGACGGATAAAAGAATAGTCCATTGAGCTACGTTAATTTTTCGTGCGGGTTTTTTTGGGTAGATCCTTGCTGCAAACAATGCTTCACAGGCGTATATATTACCTATTCCTGCAATGCGTTTGGCATCCATTAGAAAGTTTTTAATAGAAACTGTGCTGCAATTTTTGGCAGCCATCTTCATTTCCTGAGCCGTGATTTCTTGGTCTATTGGGTCTGGACCCAGCCCATCCAAAAGAGGATGACCATTTCCTTTTGGTATCCACAAAAGACAACCAAAGCAGCGGGGGTCGATATAGTGAAGGTATATGTTAGGTTCAAATTTAAATAAGGCGTGCGTGTGTTTTTCCATAGGTTTCATCGATGGTGCTTGAGTTACTCGTCCACTCATTCCTAGATGAACTAACAGTGAACCGTCAGGCGCGTGTATAAGAATATATTTACCTTTTCTGGTTATTGCCGAAATTTTTTGGTTAAGTAAACCTTTGTGAAGCTCGGATGAAGGGATAGGGAAGCGTAGATTCTTTCTTAAAAAGTTTAATTCTAATAAACGTTTATTTAAAACTAGAGGTGTCAATGCCCGCTTGAGGGTTTCTACTTCAGGAAGTTCGGGCATAGAAGATAAAAAATTTTAATTCGCAATAGCGACGGGGAATTACTAAATCAATCTCAATGTATCTTGAAAGAAGCTATAGAAAAGCTTTATATTTATTTTGTAGAGTTTTCTTCTTTTTGGGCATTTTCCTCTTCATCGGGTATGTCTTCCACCACTACTACTGGTTTTTTAGCAATTATAACTTGAGATGGGCGAAGGACTCGATTGTTGATTTTGTATCCTTTTACAAATTGACTAATAATAGTGTCTTCTTCATGATCATTCGATTCTTCACTTGTTAATGCTTCATGAAGTTCGGGGTTGAATTTTTCTCCTATTGCTTTTATTGGCTCAACGTTTTCTTTTTCTAGAAAAGTACT
>CAJJDL010000265.1 GCA_905182935.1 uncultured Nitrospinaceae bacterium
GGAGTGTAATGAAATCAATTCTTTTATCATTATTGTTAAATCAATCCTCAGTATTACGACCTTTAGGAGCAAACAATCCTTGTGGGCGTTTTTGAATTAAAGCGATAATAAGAACGAGAACTATTATTTTTCCTAACACAGCGCCCGAAAATGGTTCTAAAATTTTATTAACGATTCCTATACTAAATGCCCCGGCGACTGTACCAGCAATTTTCCCAACACCTCCCAGAACAACAACCATAAAAGAGTCAACAATATACATGCGTCCTAACTCTGGCCCAACATTGCCTATTTGAGAGAGTGCAAGACCACCAAGGCCAGCCACACCTGAACCTAACCCAAAAGTCCACATGTCAACTTTATGTGTTGATATACCCATACAAGCAGCCATCTCTCGGTTTTGAGTTACAGCACGGACCTGCAGTCCGAGGGGCGTTTTTTGTAATAGCATCCAGATTAATATCACAATAAAAATTACAAATATAATAATGGCAATACGGCTATAGGGGAAAATAACACCACTAAAAACTTCAATCCCGCCAGAGAGGTAAAAAGGGTTTTCAACCGCGACATTTTGAGCACCAAAAATTAACCTTACTGATTGAATTAAAACCAAGCTAATACCCCAAGTAGCAAGAAGAGTTTCTAGAGGTCGACCATAGAGATGCCGTATAACACTTCTTTCTAAAACAATACCAACAATGGCACTAGCAAGAAATGATACAGGAATAGCCACTATTAAGTACCAATCAAAAAGACTGGGTAAATACTTAATAAATATATTTTGAACAACAAAAGTTGCATAAGCACCAATCATTATCATTTCACCATGGGCCATATTAATGACTCCCATTAGACCAAATGTAATTGCCAGCCCCAAGGCAGCAAGAAGTAGTATGCTACCCAAACTCAATCCATAAAATAAATTCGCAACCTGGTCGATGAAAACTTGGCGCTTCTTAACAGACTTGATTGCCTCAGCAGCATTCCTTCTAATTTCAGAATCTTTTTCCAGAAACTCACCTTCATCATTTTTTATAAGTAATTCCTCTAGAAGGCTAAAAAACTCTTTACTACCAAAATTTTTAATTGTATTAATCGATTCAATCCGTTTTTTCTTATCATCACCCTGAAGATATTCTTTTGCTAAAACCAATAACAAAACTTCTTTAATATTATCGTTCTTCTCTTTTATTAAAGAGATCTCAACTAATGGTATTATTGAGCTCGAAGAACGTCTCAGTAAATCTTTAGCAGCTTCCAATCTAAGTACGGGGTCATCAGAGGTTAATTTTAATTTTGCAATTGCTGTCGATAACACTCTTCTAACTGAATTATTGATCATTGGTTTTGTAATCACCAATGATTCGACATTTAATATATCTCCTGTAAAAAAATCTCTCCCTTTACTCTCTGATTCATTAAGAATCACTAGTCTTTCATTTTCTGTAATTGCCAAACGTTTATTTTTAAGAGCCAATAACGCGGGTAGTGCTGCAGGATCACCATGATCACCAAGTTTTTTTACTGCTATTTTTATCGTTGAGCGACTTTTACTACCTAATTCTTGGATAGTTACTTCGAATATATTGGCTTCTACTATCGATATAGGGGCTATAAAAATGAACAGAATTATAAAAGTTCCTAAAATTCTAAAAACCAACTGTATAGACTTATCACTATCAGTAAAAAAGTCACTTTTATAAGGAAAAGTAATTTCAGCCATTAAACAGATACTTTCTATAAGCAAAGAAATTCCACCCACAGTAAGTGAATGGAATTCCTAATGATATTAAAGTAGTTTAAAAAATATATTACCCTAGTCTCAAGAAACTACTTAATAATAGTAATTTAAGTAACCTATGAGACTAAGGAAGCAATTAAATGAACTAGAATTTAGCCTTTGTACAATTTCCGCATACCCAAGGATAAGTCCAATCAGCTACTTTTTTAGAACTTTCTGGAATAAAAGGACTCCAAGCCTGTGCTCGTATAGGCCCATCGGTTTTCCAAACAACTTCAAACTGGCCATCAGCTTGTATTTCACCTATGACTACAGGTTTATGTAAGTGGTGATTTTTAGCATCCATTGTAATTTTAAAACCTGAGGGAGAATTAACAGTTTGACCACCAATTGCCTGACGGACAGCATCAATATCGGTAGTACCAGCCTGTTCAACAGCTTGAGCCCACATCTTAATACCAATATAAGTGGCTTCCATCGGATCATTAGTTACCCGTTTAGACCCGCCTGGTAGCTTATTTTTTTTAACATATGCATTCCATTTTTTAATGAACGCCTTATTTTCAGGAGTTTTAACAGACATAAAATAATTCCATGCTGCCAAATGCCCAACTAAAGGTTTTGCGTCAATACCACGCAACTCTTCTTCACCTACAGAAAATGCAACTACTGGAATATCTTCCGCTTTTAAACCTTGGTTACCAAGTTCTTTATAAAAAGGGACATTTGAGTCACCATTAATTGTTGAGACAACTGCAGTAGGTTTTCCCGCTGCAAATTTTTTAATATCTGCAACTATTGTTTGGTAATCACTATGGCCAAATGGCGTATAGGTTTCCATAATATCTTTTTTAGCTACGCCTTTAGATTTTAGAAAATAATTAAGAATCTTGTTAGTCGTGCGCGGATAAACATAGTCAGTCCCTAAAAGAACCCATCTCTTAGCTCCACCGCCATCCTCACTCATTAAATATTCTACTGCTGGAATGGCTTGTTGGTTAGGAGCAGCTCCTGTATAAAAAATATTGTAAGATGACTCTTCACCTTCATACTGAACAGGGTAAAAAAGTAATCCATTCAGCTCTTCAAAAACTGGAAGAACCGATTTTCTCGAAACAGATGTCCAACAACCAAATGTAACCGCAACCTTATGCTTTTGTATTAACTCTCGAGCTTTTTCAGCAAACAAAGGCCAGTCCGATGCTGGATCAACCACGACAGGTTCTATTTTTTTTCCAAGTAACCCACCTTTTGCATTAATTTCCTCAATCGCCATCAAAGCAACATCCTTTAATGATGTTTCACTAATAGCCATCGTGCCGGATAGAGAATGCAATACACCTACCTTAATCGTATCAGCTGCCTGCGCAGTGGCGCTGACTACAAACAATAAAAAAGCTAAAACAAGAAACTTAAAATTGAATAATGAGAAGCCATATTTTGATTTAAAATAATTCATCTTCCACTTAATCCTTTCAAAGGCAAATTAATAATTATTTTTGTAGTAATCCTTACATAACTATTTAATTAGCAATTCCAATGCCAAAAACAAACAGACAAAAATCATTGAAAAATAGGCACTTAAAAACTAAGACAAAATTAAAACTTATTATTACGCTCTAAAATAAAGCGTTTAATATACGTTTTGCTGAGTTTTTAAACTTAAAAGAAACAGGAGGGGATACGTGAAATTAAAATTCCCTAGGGAAATGTTTCAGAAATAGATTGAGTTTAAATATAAATTCAGGAGTGTTTTTACAAACAAAAAAAGGGGAGAGGCAAGAAGCCACTCCCCTTTTATCTTAGGAATTAGAACGAACTATAATTGAAATTGGAAACCAACTAAAAAAGTACCTCTCTCGGCAGCTCCCGTCCCATTTTTATCAACATAATAAGTAGCGTTTAATTTAGCATTATGACCATCGATAATATAATTCAGACCCCCCTCTGTTCTCCAGTGACCACCATCAGCACCAGCCTCACGAACAAAATGTTGCTGACGTACATAAGGTTGTAGTTTTCCCCAACCGATACTG
>CAJJDL010000266.1 GCA_905182935.1 uncultured Nitrospinaceae bacterium
CTTGTCGACTCAATTTTATGCTACTTAATCGAATCCCTAGCCTCTAGAGAAAAACACTCTTCAGAAACTATTCTGGAAGAATTTTCATTAATTGCAGTAGGCGGTTATGGGCGTGGAGAATTAAATCCTTATTCAGACATTGACCTTCTTTTTCTAACATCAAAAAATATTCGCCGCAGCACCGATAAGCTTATTCAAGAATTCATACCCATCTTCTGGGATCTTGGAATGGAAGTTGGGTCAAGCTGCAGAACCATACAAGAATGCCTACTGCTCGCTGAAAAAGATATCACAATCAAAACTTCCATGATAGAAACACGTTTTATGATGGGGAATCAAATCAAATATCAAAAATTTTTTCAGGCTATTAATAAAAATGGATTAAAAAAAAATACCACCAGATTTCTTGATGCAAAGTCTAGAGAAAAACTTCTTCGCTACGCAGAAGGGGTAGGACCATCCAGCAATCCTGAGCCTAATGTTAAAGAAGGTGTCGGAGGGTTACGTGATTATCATACAGCGCTATGGGCTATTGCAATAAGGTTTGGGTGTCTGTCTTTTCGAGAAATACCTCGTGACGATATTATTTCATCGGAAGAACTTAATATACTCAACCTATCAATTGACTTTACATTAAGGGTACGGAACGAACTTCATTATATAGTAAATAAAAAACAAGATATTCTCACCCATAATCTTCAAAAGGAAGTAAGTAGTAACCTAGGATATAGAGAAGCAAATGAAGTCCTTAGAGTTGAAGAGTTCATGTGTGATTACTTTATTCATGCAACCAACATTCATCAATATTCGGAAATTATATTTCAACGTTGCGTTGAAACTAGACGCAGTATTAAAAAAGTAATCTCATTGCTTACTAAAAAAAATCTGGGGTATGGATTCCATGCATCTGGAGGGAACCTTATAATGGAAGAAAAAGACCCCGACGCCTTTTTCAAGCAAACTCCAAGCCTAATCCTAAATACATTTGAGTTATGCCAAACGCACAACCTCATCCCAAATTATCAAATCAAGCGACTGATTAAAAAACATAGCCATTTATTAAGCCAAGTTCTTTTAAATAAAAAAATAATTAAACCTTTTATTTTTAACACTCTTAAAAATACCAATTCAGAAAAACATCTCCGCCTCATGCATGAAGTTGGGGTTTTGGGCTTAATTTTACCTGAATATGGGCGAGCTCATTGTAAGGTGAGCTATGACTTTTACCATCGCTATACCGCTGACGAACATTCTTTACGCATGGTACGTTTTCTTGAAGAACTTGAAAACAAACCAGCCGAATTTAAAGAATTTTCCATGAATTATCAACAATTACATAGCAAAGCTTTATTAAAGCTATCAACTTTTATTCAGCCTATCGAAGAAAATAAAAATTTTAATGGCTCTAACGAAAATTTAAAAAATATTTTACCGGCAATCAAACACATCGACTTAAACTCAAAAGAATGCAAGGTTATCAACTTCCTAGCTAGCAATGCTTACTTAATGATAGAAACAGCTCTTCATAGCGACATTAATCAACCCGCAGTAATAGAGCAATTTGCAAAAAAAGTAAGGTCAATAGAAAAGCTAGACCTGCTATATTTACGCAGTTACTCTGAGCTTCGGGCCGTTGCACCAGGGACTTTGACCTCTTGGAAAAAAGTTCTCCTTTCCGAGCTACACCAAAGATCATGCGATTATTTAAAAAACCCCGAGTCACTTCATTCTCGATCGCTCACAACTTGGCTCGAAGTTTATAAAATTCTTCACTGGGAATTCCCTCCGGAAGATCTAGAGTTTCATTTTAATAATTTACCCGAGGACTACCTAAAAACTGTTAAAACTGAGGAAGCCGCTCTGCATATGCGACTAACAAGGTCATTAAAAAATAAATCTTTTATATTCAATCATTACTATAATGCCGCGGGAAAATTTCATCAGGTCACCCTGTGTTGCCTAACAAAATTTGATGCCTTCAAAACATTGGTAGGCACTCTCACCGCTCAAAACATAAACATACTGGAAGCAAAAATTTTTGTACGGAAAGATGGCATAATTATTATAAGTGCTAATATTGATCAATCTGAAAGGCTAACCGAAGATAACCTAGAAATTTGGAAAAACCTCAAACAGGATCTAAAAAGTATTTTTGAAGGGCAGGGGAATTTGCAAAAAATTTTAACCAATAGAACTCGTTATGTTTCAAAAAAAGAACCAACAAAACCAAGGACTTCAAAGGTTGTAATTGACAATTCGAGTGACTCCAGTTTTTCCATAGTTCGCATCGAAGTACGAGACCATATAGGGATGCTGTATAAAATCTCTAAAGTATTTGCCGACTTTGAAATACAAATCCACAGCGCAAAAATTTCTACCCAGGGAGGGCTTGGCATAGATATTTTCTATATATCCCTTCAACAAAAAAAACTTCTCCTTAATAATATAATTCGCCGTGTCCAAGAGGAAATAAAACTAGTTATGACAGTTCAAAACCCAGAGGATATTGACTAAAGAAAGACATGCATTCTCCAGAAAAAATAACCGCACAAAAAATATTAGGCTTCTTAATTCTTTCTTTGAGCACAATAGCCGCCAGCCATCATGTTCCTAATAGTAGTATTGCGTTAGGGGAGGTTGTCTACCAAGGGCGCTGCAAAGTCTGCCATGGAAATCTGGGTGATGGAAAAACATTTGCCGCCAATGCACTTTTTCCACCACCAAAAAATTTTACATCAAAATCCACGAAAACGGAACTTTCATTTAAAAGAATGATTCGTTCTATCACAAAAGGAACACCAAATACTGCCATGATGCCTTGGGAAAATATCCTAAGCGAACAGGAAATTATTGCAGTAGTAAACTACATTCGCCAAAGATTCATGAGCCCGCAAAAATAAAAAAATATCCAAAATATATTATGTGGTGACATAAATTTTTAATCACTACAATTTCTCCGAATTTATGTCTTTAGTTTTTTCCCCAATTTATTTTCTACTGAGGCCATTTTTGATTCGAGTCGACCGTATTTTCCTTCTCGATAATCGATTTTCACAGAACAAGTAATACGTTTGCAGTCGGACCTCATCGTTTCATAACATTCTTTTACAACACTCATAACTTCTTCCCACTCGCCCTCAAGAACGGTACCCATAGGATTAAGACGGTAATCAACTCCACTGCCTGAAACAATTTCAAGTGATCGGCTAACATAGTCACTTACACTTTCTCCTTTATCCATGGGGGACATACTAAACTCAAGAAGCACCATATTGTAATTCTCCTTAATAGGGTTATAGTTAATCTACTTTTTTTGGTCACCATTCCTTGTACGAGAACCTAATTACTCTAATTACAGAATAGAATTATCTACTTACTATTCACAAATTTGATCATATTTTATAATTTCCTTGCATTTCAGACCTGTCTTATGGAATTATGACGCATCTCATTCGAAATCCAAGCGGATTGTCGAAAATTCAAGTAAAGGTGGTATGGCTCTTTGGCCAAGATTCAGGATATTCGTAATAATATAGATAAGATTGATGATCAGCTAGTCAAACTTATAAACAAACGTGGCGAGCTGGCTGTTAAAATTGGGCAGGAAAAATCCAAAAAAAGCAGTTCCAAGCATTTTCATGTCCCACACCGAGAACGATCCATAATCGAACGAGTTACTCGTAGTAGCGGTGGACCCTTCCCTAATAAATCACTAAAGTACGTTTTTCGTGAAATTTTTTCCGCTACACTTGCCCTTGAGAAGCCACTTCGAATTGGTTTTCTTGGCCCTGAAACCACTTTTAGTCATCAAGCAGCAATAAAACAATTCGGGTATTCCTCCAAATTCATTCCAAGTTCTAATATTGAATCTATCTTTCGACAAGTAGAAAAGAATGAATGCGACTATGGTGTCGTCCCTGTAGAGAATTCGATCGAAGGGGTTATCAACCTCACCCTGGATTGTTTCGTTGACTCACCCCTACTAATTTGTGATGAGCTAAAAAATACTATATCGCTTCACCTATTATCCAAGACTAAAAATCGTCAAAAAATAAAAGCCATATATTCTCATCCACAAGCTCTCGGCCAATGCCGCCAATGGCTGACGCAAAACCTACCAAATGCAGAGCAAATTGCCACTTCCAGCACAGCTAATGCAGCTGAAATGGTGATTAAAAAAATAAACTGCGCTGCCATTGCGGGTAAGCTCGCCGCTGAGACACATAAATTACCAATCGTCGACAAGAACATCCAAGATAGAGTAGAAAACCATACTCGTTTTCTAGTCATCGGCAAAGATGTGGCAAAAAAAGCAAAACATAATAAAACATCAATCATGTTTTCTATTCGAGATGAAGCAGGCTCTCTTCTAAAGGTGTTACAATTATTGGCGCGTAATAAAATCAACCTTACAAAAATTCAGTCACGGCCACTTAGAGACAGACCTTGGGAGTATCTATTCTATGTCGATTTAGAAGGGCACATCGAAGATTCTTCTGTCAAAAAATCTATCGATTCCCTAATAAAAACATGCTTATTTCTGAAGTTATTAGGATCTTATCCAAGGAAGGCTTAGAAGATGGTCCCATTTGAACGCGTATCAATTATTGGAGTTGGTCTTTTAGGCGGGTCACTTGCCAAGGTAATGCGCAAAATTGGATTAGCTAAATCAATTGTGGGGTACGGACGCAATAAGGCCAATCTAGCGGAAGCTAAAAGACTTAAGATAATCGACGATGCAGCGCCTGACATTAAATCAGCTGCAAAAGATGCCGATTTGATTGTTTTATGCTCCCCAGTGGGAACCATCGGTCAGTTGATAGTAGAAATGGCTCCACATATCATGGCAGGATGCCTAGTGACAGATGTAGGCTCCACGAAAGAAGCCCTTGTACTAAAAATGGAAAAGCTTATTCCGGATGGCATTTTTTTCGTTGGAGCACATCCCATTGCAGGAAGTGATTTATCTGGGTTTCTCGCATCCTCAGAAACATTGTATAAAGGTGCACATTGCATTGTGACCCCAACAGATAAAACGGAGCCATCTGCACTAAAACGAGTCATTGAACTTTGGGAAACTATTGGAATGCAAGTTTCTGAAATGAGTATAAAAGAACACGATTTTATTTTTGGTGCAGTCAGCCATTTACCACACGTTTTAGTTTTTGCGCTGATGAACACCATTGGCAGTTTAAAATCTGAGAATCATAATAATATAGCATCTTTTTCAGGTGCCGGCCTAAGAGATATAACTCGGCTAGCTGGCAGTGAACCTGTAATGTGGAGAGATATTTGCACCTCAAACAAAGACTCTATTTTGTATTTTCTCGATCGATTTCAAGAAACACTTAACCATATCAGGTCGGGCATCGAGCAAGAAAATGGAATGTTGTTAGACCACGAATTTACAACTGCTAACAAGCATCGACTTGATCTCGTAAACCACACATGATTATTGCTATTGATGGACCCGCTGGAAGTGGAAAAAGCACAGTAGCAAAAATAGTCGCCAAGAAGTTAAACTTTCGATACATAGACACGGGGTCAATGTACCGATCGATCGCTTGGAAAAGCTTACAAAAGAACACAGCACTTGAAGACAAAGAAGCAGTTGCAAATATTGCATTTAAAACTAAAATCGAGCTTGTTTCCAGCGAAAGTGGGCAACTAGTTTTTATTGATGATGAAAATATTACTGACCAACTTAAAATGGAAATAATCAGTCGTGGGGCTGCGATTGTGGCTGCACAGCCGATTATTCGTGAAATCATGACGACAAAGCAACGCCAACTTGGGAAACAAGGCAAAGTAGTAATGGACGGAAGGGACATAGGAACCGTCGTTTTTCCACAAGCGGATAAAAAGTTTTTCCTAGATGCCGATCCAAAAGAGCGTGGGCGTCGTCGATTTATCGAACTTAAAGAAAAAAAACAGGCATCAGATACTGACCTCTCAATAATTATTGAACAGGTTATTCAAAGAGACAATGAAGATCGCAATAGAAAAATAGCACCTCTAAAACAAGCAAAGGATGCTATTCTAATTGATACAACTAAACTCAGTATCGATCAGGTAGTAAAAAAAATAATCACAATCATTAATCCGGGTCAAAAAAAAATTTAACCGACCCTATTATCAACTTAAGCTTCTGCTAATGCTTTATTAATCAAGAAAGAAATCTTTATTATGGCTAAATCAAAAACTACAATACTATTTGAAGACGAATTGGATGCGGATGAAAAAGAAATCTCACCTGAGGACAAAGCAGCTTGGGAGGAGATGGAAAAATATTTTTCTGAGAGTCTAAACCAATTTAAAGAAGGTCAAATTATTCAAGGAACTGTAATAGAGATTTCTAAAGGAATCGCTACAATTGATGTTGGTTTCAAGTCAGAAGGGACCGTCCATTTATATGAGTTCCCGGAAAATGGTAAGGACATGTCTGTCGGCGATAAAGTAGAGGTTTTCCTAGACCGGATGGAGGATAACGATGGGAACGTTGTTCTATCTAAAGAAAAAGCAAACAAAATTAAACTGTGGGACGAATTAGTCACAAAACATGAAACTAACGAAATTATTGAGGGTACTGTAATAGCAAAAGCAAAAGGTGGGCTAACTGTAGATATTGGCCTCAAGGCCTTTCTACCTGGTTCTCAAATCGATTTACGCCCTATTAGAAACCTTGAAAAATTGCTTGGCGAAGTATTCCAGATGCGTATTATTAAAATGAACAAGCAACGCGGCAATATTGTTCTATCTAGAAGAGCTTTGCTAGAAGAAGAACGCCTAAATAGTCGTAGCGATACTTTACAACAACTGGAGGAAGGTAACCATATTTCTGGTGTTGTTAAAAATATTACTGAATATGGCGTTTTTATCGACTTAGGTGGTATCGATGGGCTACTTCACATAACTGATATGTCCTGGGGACGCGTCAACCATCCCTCTGAAATGTTTTCAATTGGCGATAAAGTAAATGTAATGGTACTCAAATTTGACAAAGAAAAAGAACGTGTTTCTCTAGGACTTAAACAAATCACTCCTGATCCATGGGTCGACGTAGAAAAAAAATACCCTATTACTACGCGTATCAAAGGTAAGGTTGTGAGCATCACAGATTACGGCATTTTTGTTGAATTAGAAAAAGGGATAGAAGGACTAGTTCACATTTCCGAAATGAGCTGGAGCCGACATGTAAAACATCCTAGCAAAATAGTTTCAATTAGAGATGAAATTGAAGCTTTAGTGCTTACATTAGATAAAGAAAAAAAACGTATCTCACTTGGAATGAAACAAATGGAACCGAACCCATGGGAAGCAATAGAAAAAAAATATCCCCCAGGGTCCGAAGTTAATGGAACGATTAGGAATTTAACTGATTTTGGTGCCTTTATAGAGTTAGAAGATGGGGTGGATGGCCTAATACATATCTCTGATTTAAGCTGGAAAAAAATTAAGCACCCATCTGAAGTACTTAAGAAAAAAGATGCAATTAAAACAGTGGTCCTTAATATTGACAAAGAAAATTGTCGTATCTCACTTGGAGTCAAACAATTGCAACCAGATCCATGGGATGATATTGCCAAAACCTATTCTATTGGAATGGAAGTTGATGCAACGGTTATTAAAACAACAGGATTCGGTCCTTTCGCTGAATTTGGAGATGGCTTGGAAGGTTTAATTCACATAAGCCAATTAAGCTCAGAAAAGGTTTCCGACCCGGATCAAGTTGTTAAAATTGGTGATAAAGTTAAGGCAAAAGTTATCAAGGTAGATACTAATAGCAAAAAAATAGCTCTAAGTATCAAAGCCTTTGAGGAAAACCTTGACTTAAAAGCCATTGAACTCGAGCAAGCTGAGGTGGAAAATTTCAAAGAAAATGAATAAAACTAATCATTGGTTTACTAAAATTGAGAACAATTTATGGAGAATATAAGTCCCGAGAGAAAAAAAACAACTTTAACCAAAAAATCACTTCTTTTTGTCTTAGTACTTTTGGCTTTTGTGGGCGTATCAACCATTGCCACAGAATGGATGATACAGCAAGGAACCGATAATAGAATTGGTATCGTTGATATAACCGGGGTCATTCAAAGCTCGCAAAATATTATCAAACAAATCAAAAGTTTTCGTAACGACAAGCATATCCGGGGAATCATTCTAAGAATTGATTCCCCAGGAGGCGCTGTTGGACCATCACAGGAAATTTATGATGAAGTTTTAAAAACTCGTAAAAGTGGTAAAACTATCTATGCATCGATGGGCACATTAGCAGCTTCGGGAGGTTACTATATTGCTAGTGCTGCCGACCAAATTTTTGCAAACCCGGGTACTTTGACTGGTAGTATTGGAGTCATTATGGCCTTCTCTAATGCTCAAGGATTATTAGAGAAAATAGGTTTAAAACCAGAAATTATTAAAGCAGGAAAATATAAAGACATCGGTTCCCCCACTCGTTCAATGAATCAAATAGAAAAAAGCCTTCTTCAAGATGTGGTAACTGATGTTCATCAACAGTTTATTGAGGCTATTGCTAATGGGCGCGGTATGAGCATTGCGGAAATCACCAAAATAGCTGATGGGAGAATTTTTACTGGGCGTCAAGCGTACTCTCTTAAGTTAGTCGACCAATTAGGAGGACTACAGGCTACTATTGGTCAATTGACAGCAAAAGCTGGAATTATAGGCGCTCCAAACGTCATTAGAGAAAAACCCAATACCGGGCTATTAGACTGGGTTCTAAAAACAGAAATCTCTCCCTCCATTGTCGGATATTTACCCAGCCCTTCCCTTCAATATACTTGGCATCTGGATAGTTTATAACTTCTCCTATCGAAACATCCTATAAAGGGAGTTAATGATCTCATTGCTCACCTGCTTTACTCCCTAAAGCCTTTAATATAAATGACTTGACTTGCTTTTTTGCACTATGGTAGAATACCTTAGTTTTTGCTTGTAGATAATTTATTTAATCTTCGAGGGGAAGTAAAAATGACAAAAGCTGAGTTGGTTGAAAAAGTCTCAGGTCAAATTAATTTAACAAAAAAACAAACAGAAATAATTGTTAATACAGTTTTTCAGAGTATTACTGAGTCTCTTAGCGAAGGTAAAAAGGTTGAGTTGCGCGGTTTTGGTAGTTTTAGAATTCGGGAGCGAAATGCGCGCCTTGGAAGAAACCCAAAATCCGGTGCTCAAGTGGATGTTCCCGCAAAAAGGGTTCCATTTTTCAAAGCTGGGAAAGAACTACGAGAATTGGTAGATAAGTAAGGTTAGTTACTTTCTAGTCAAGAATATCAAAGCCAACTATCCATTAAGTTTAAATATATTCCTATTTTCCCATTTAGATTTTCCCGATGGAATTTAGTAAATAAAAGATTTTCTCCCCTCTTCCAAAAGAAAAAAATACAAGTAACTTTGTGCTTTTAAAATATTAAAAGTAAGCTGCACCTGTTTACTTTTTACCTTTCTTGATATCAAATTTTGTGCTAAAAATCCCATTATTTTTTAATTAGAAACCAATCTACTGATTAAATAAGGCAACTTACATATATGTCAGGAAATTCATACGGAACACTTTTTAAAGTTTCCACATGGGGAGAGTCACACGGCGAGGGAGTAGGCGTGGTTGTAGATGGCTGCCCTGCTGGACTTTCTCTGAAAGAAACGGATATCCAAAAGGAACTTGACCGCAGAAAAACGGGACAAAGCAAAGTAACCACGATGCGGAAAGAAACCGACCATGTAAATATCCTTTCTGGTGTTTTTAAAGGTAAAACAACCGGTACTCCTATAGCGCTGTGGGTTAAAAATCAGGATGCTGACTCTTCAAAGTATGAAGAAATAAAACACCTGTTTCGGCCTGGTCATGCTGATTTCACTTATCTAATGAAATATGGGTTTCGGGATTATAGAGGTGGTGGGCGTTCAAGTGCGCGTGAAACAGTTGGTCGAGTTGCTGCTGGAGCGATTGCAAAAAAACTTCTCGCTCGCAATAAAATAAAAATTATTGGCTATACTAAACAAATTGGCCCATACATAGCCAAGATTATCGACTTAAAACAAATAGAAAAAAATATTGTTCGGTGCCCGGATAAAATAATGGCTCAGAAAATGGTCGATCACATACTTAGTGCACGTAAAAATGGTGACTCTGTAGGAGGAGTGGTTGAACTCATAGCAAAAGGTGTCCCTACGGGACTTGGAGAACCAGTTTTTGATAGGCTTGATGCCGATCTCGCGAAAGCTATGATGAGTATTCCCGCTGTTAAAGGCGTTGAATTTGGCATCGGGTTCGAAGCAGCAAAAATGTTTGGCTCAGAGTGCAACGACCCTTTCATAACTAAAGGTAAAAAAATAACTACTAAAACAAACAATTCCGGCGGAATTCACGGCGGAATCTCTAACGGATCAGACATCGTCCTTCGGATGGTCGTAAAACCAACTTCATCCATTAATAAATCGCAAAATACTGTATCAACTGATGGCAAAAAAACTAAAATTAGGGTCGAAGGACGCCACGACCCATGCGTTTCGCCACGTGCTGTACCAATTGCTGAAGCTATGATGGCATTGACTTTGATTGATCATTTAATGCGGAACTATTTTTCCAAGCTTAAATAGTCACTATCTCTATAATAATCGTTGAGATACGTTTAGCTTCCTTTTATTATAAAGTCTGATTTAAGTTTTGTGGTAATTCAATTAAATAACCTATAAGGGTGAGTTAAGTAATGAGTTATACCAAGAGATGCCAATGTGAACATGCAGATTACACTATAACAAGATGGACTATACAGAAAGACTACAAGTACCGAATAGAATGTACATGCAGTAGTTTTATCAAATTGGCAACACAAGAAGACGTTGATACTTACAATGAACGATACAATAAAAGCATTGAGTTTATAAGAAAACCTAAAGGATTTGCTAATTGGTAAAATTATGAAAACCACGAACTCATTGTCTATTTTAGTTTATCAATCTTAAGGGTTACTTTTTATTTGGTTAGTTGGTTAATATTTACAAATAAAAAGAAACAATCGACTGAGAGAACTCCACTAGAATAGTAGGTTTTACCAAAAAAAACTGCTCGCATTTTTTTGGCTTCCCTCTTAAAACACGGCACGATTAAATTTTTCTATCTCTATAAAAATTTTCCAGTATAGAGTTCAAAGTGGAAAGGTGAAATGAGTCAAAAACCATTACGAGTAGGTTTTATACAGAACAACCCTGTGTTTGGGGAGATCAAATATAATTTATCAATAGCTGAATCATTACTCACCCAAAATACTGCCGATCTAACGATATTGCCTGAACTATTCAGCACGGGCTATCATTTCTTAAACAAAGAAGAAGCCTTTAAACTTAGTGAAGTTATTCCAGAAGGATCGACAACTCAATCACTTATTCGAATTTGCAAGAAAAACCAGACTGCAGTAATTGCTGGAATCGCAGAACGCGATGGGAACCACTTATATAACTCCGCAGTTATCATTGGCAAGTACGGTTATCTCGGTAAATATAGGAAAATACACCTTTTTGGTACCGAAAAAAACTGCTTTGACCAAGGTAATTTGCCTTTGACAGTTTTTGATATTGGTGCGGCTCGCGTGGGTGTCATGATTTGTTTTGACTGGCGTTTTCCTGAAACAGCTCGCACCCTTGCCTTAGCTGGAGCAGATATCATTGCCCATCCTTCTAACCTTGTTCTCCCTCATTGTCCTCAAGCGATTATTACTCGTTGTCTTGAAAACCGTATCTTCATAGTTACTGCTAACCGAATAGGAACAGAAGAGCGCATTCCTGGGTATCCTATAAATTTTATCGGGCAAAGCCAGGTAGTTGATCCTGATGGAAGTATTCTTTATCGAGCCTCTGAAAAAGGAGAAGAAGCCCAAGTCATAGATATTGAT
>CAJJDL010000267.1 GCA_905182935.1 uncultured Nitrospinaceae bacterium
TATCGATTTCAGCCAATATATGATAGCAATAAAAAATTCTATGGTGGTCTAAGAAACGATGACCCTATTGAAATTCTACAAAAGTATAAAGGAGGGGGAAATTAATCATAAAGAACTTTAGCGCTTACACCCTCGTGCCACTTAATAACTGAAGCTAACCCCTCTACTTTCTTTACTTTAATTCCTATTTTTTCTGCCTCGATTTTTGTAGAGAACCTACCCACAAACACTCGATACAAAACTTCACTTTTCTCATCAATGAAAGCCGATTCAACGTAGACTGGATATCCTTTAGTCCCTAAATCAGTCGCTAGAAACTCAGCGAGTTCGATTTTCTGAAACGACCCTACCTGAACAGAAAATCCGGGGTTTATTTTGTTGTTATTTTTCCCAGTATCTATTTTTTTATTAATGGTCTGGATATTGTTTTTCACAATTGGACCTTTTAGTTTAACATCATGGCTAGTCGTTTTATTTAAATCAAGAGTCATCAACTTATTAATAGCAACTTCATTTTTTTTTACGATAACACCTTCCAGCCCTACAAATTTTTGCATGGAGGGGTCATGAAGAGTATTGAAAAACGTATACTCGTCTTTAACTAAAACTTGAGGTTCTACAGATTTATAGTTTTTATTAAAATTCTTAGGTTTGGATGCAATTTGTTTCTTCTGGGGCAAACTTACTTTATCTAAATAAATCGTAATACCCTTAATTAAGGTTACCCCAACTAAACAAACCATCAAGATTAATAAAAAATTTTTAAATAATGAGCTCATTTATGACGGAATAAAAAATAAAACATAATGCAGAGCACTTCACTACATTTTTTCAGGTGCTGAAACACCCATAACGGCAAGACCATTACGAATTGTAATACGAAGGCAATCCATTAAAAATAAACGCGCTGAAGATAAGCATTGATCGCTACTCAATACTCGATGCCGTGAGTAGTAACTGTGAAAAGAACCGACAAGGTCCTGAAGGTAAAATGCGATACGATGAACTTCTAATAATTCAGCACTTTTTTCAACAGTTTCCGTAAAAGTGAGTATTTTTTTGATCAACACAAATTCTTCTTCATTATTTAATGGCCTCAAGTCAACATCAGTATAATCTAATATGCTAATCCCCTGTTCGACTGCAGTCCTAAAAATACTACATATACGAGCATGTGCATATTGGATATAAAAAACTGGGTTTTCTGGTGTTTCTTTTTTAGCTAACTCAAGGTCAAAGTCAAGGTGACTATCTGAACTACGCATAAGAAAAAAATATCGAGCTGCATCAACCCCTACTTCCTTAATAACATCTGCTAGTGTTTCAAACTCTCCCGACCGAGTCGACATAGAAACTTTTTTACCTTCACGTTTCAAAGCCACAAATTGAACAAGCAATACCTTGAAAAGATTTTCATCGTAACCCATCGCTTGCAAAGCCGCATTCATTCGGGGAACATATCCATGGTGATCAGCACCCCATAAATCAACTACCCACTCAAACCCACGATCAATTTTATTTTTATGATATGCGATATCCGAGCAAAAATAAGTTTTTTCACCAGACTGCTTAATAAGCACTCGATCTTTCTCATCTTTAAATACTGTAGATTTTAACCATACCGCTCCTTCGCTGTCGTAAACATATTTTTTTTCTCTCAACCAATTAACAGCTGAATCGACTAATTTCTCATCATATAATTGTTTTTCACTAAACCATCGATCACATTTAACACCAAAACTTACAAGATCAGTTTTAATACCCTCTAAGATTGAATTAAGAGCATAATTACGAAAAAATGGGAGAGCTTGCTCATCTTCTGAATCTAAAAATTCATTACCATGTTTATCATGTATTTCCTTTGCTATTTCTTTTACATAATCACCTTGATAGTAGTCAGATAAAAATTCATTTTTCACTCCCAGTATTTCTCTATAGCGTGATAAAGTCGATCGACCAAGGGTATTCATTTGATTTCCAACATCATTGATATAATACTCTGTGCTTACGTCATACCCCGCTAACAAAAGAAGACGGCCCAGCATATCACCTACTGCCGCTCCTCTACCATGGCCAACGTGAAGGGGGCCTGTTGGATTAGCGCTTACAAACTCAAGTAGAACTTTTTTTCCTTTACCGGAGTTAGACGAACCATATTGATTTCCTTGTTCTGCAACTCTTGATAAACGACTTAAAAAGAAATTTGGATCCATTTTTAAATTTATAAATCCTGGCCCAGCAATATCAATTGAGGCAATCTGATTTTCTTCACTTTTAAGATGGTTAGATAAAATTTTCGCTACTTCATGAGGCTTCATTTTCTCAGATTTTGCGATCATCATAGGAAGTGATGTAGAAAAATCCCCAAACTTATCATCTTTTGGTTTTTCCACAACAATTTCAGGAATAGTAAGTAATTCAAGTTCGCCACAGTTCTTGGCCTTATCTAGCGAACTAATAATTAGTTTTCGTATAACACTTTTCATTAAAATATGTTTCTTGAAGAGTTTAGGGAGTACTAATTAGTTAAAAAAGTACTGCCGTGACGGAAGGTTCAAAGTCGGGGTAACTTTAATTACGAGCAGATTCGATTTCCTGCTCCATTTCATCCACCAAAGATTTCTTCTGCTCAGAAAACTCAACTTGCAATTGTTCGGTTACAATAGATATTTCATTAGGAGGAATTTGATCATGAAGTTTTTTCAGCTTATCCTGAAGCATTATATCTTTATCTGCAATTTTAGCTTTATATTCCTGACGAATATCACTTATTATTTGCTTTTGCTTATCTGTGACTTTTTTTTTATTTTTCAGCTCAGGCACAAGTTTTTCGGACTTCTCAAGGCTAAGCTCCCATGAACTTTTTAGACCAGACATATTAACATCCCTAATAAATTAATTTATGAAAACCTATAATAAACCAACCATCTAAAAGACTCAATCGCAAAAACATTAAAATAATTTCTTACTTTAAGATAAGAAATATTCATTATGTGGTGATATGTATTGCTTTAGTTGGCTCTTTACATAGTATCTCAATTCATGTTGTTTTGAATGAAGCCTTTTGATACTCTCATTTTTATTATGGACATACCACAAAGAAACGATTTGCTTAGACAACTGAAGAATTATCTAATTTTCCTTAAAGATTACGGCTATTCGGAAATCCCAATGGAATTAACACCCTCATCTTTAAACGGGTTTAATAAAAATAAATCTTCTCCTTCTTCTGTTGAAATCTCTCAAAAGAAAACCATGAATAACCCAAAATTAGTCCGCACAAAATCTCTACTTAGTATCGATGACGTCCAGAAAGAATTAGGAGAGTGTACTCGCTGTAAATTATATGCTACTCGAAAATCTATTGTATTTGGTTCAGGCAACCCTAATGCCGACCTTGTCTTTGTTGGAGAAGGCCCAGGGGCTGATGAAGATGAACAAGGATTTCCTTTTGTAGGCCGAGCAGGAAAAAAGTTAACCGAAATCATAGAAAAAGGGATGAAGCTCAATCGTGATAAAGATACTTATATTTGCAATATAGTAAAATGTCGCCCACCTAACAATAGAGACCCTGAAGCTGACGAAATAGCTTCCTGCAAACCATTCTTGATAAAACAGATACAAGCAATTCAACCAAAAGCTATCGTTGCACTAGGAAAACCAGCAGCTAGCACATTGCTGGGGAGAACCGTTCCAATTATGAAGGAGCGGGGTAATTGGCACAAGTATGAAGGCATTCCACTAATGCTCACATTACATCCGGCTTATCTTATGAGAGCCTATACTCTCGAAAACAGACGTAATGTAATGAATGATATGAATAAAGTTCTAAAATTATTGCATAAATAATTGGCATAATACCGATTAGCATCAAATCAATACATGGAGAAGACATGAATGGTTTCAAAAAAGATACTATCCGCCTATTTAGGGGCAAAGGAATATATGGGGCCATTAAAAAATGAATTGGATAATATTATTGACGTTCACGAACAACTAGTTCTATCAGCCTCTCCCCCAATCAATACATTTTGGTCGATAAACACTTGGAATAACCCAGAAGTTCTAACTATTGATTCAATAAATGATGGCGTAAAAAAATTGAAAGGGATTCAACGAAACTGGTGTTTGTATTCATACCAGTTTCATAGACGCGCAAAACTAATACAAGAAAAATTACCTCACATTTCAGCAAAACCACTTCAATTCCCCTGTCATCTTCCAACTTCTGGGATTGGTTCATGGACACTTCTAACTCAAAATCAAATACTGGCATCTTCCAAATGCTCCAGTGTCTTTAAGAATGGAGAGGTGATATTTGAAGAAGATAAAAGTGGACCTCCAAGTAGAGCATACCTAAAGTTATATGAAGCCTTAACAAGGGTAGAAAAATTCCCTCAAATAGGGGAGTTCTGTATTGACGCTGGAGGGGCACCTGGAGGATGGGCTTGGGTGATACAAAAACTTGGTGCCCGAACATTAACAATTGATAGATCACCACTAGATAGCCGAGTGTCATCGCTTCCAAATGTTGAATATAGAAAAGGTGATGTTTTTTCCATAAAGCCATCAGACTTTGACAAAGTAGACTGGCTTTTTAGTGATGTAATCTGTTATCCCGAAAAACTATTTGAATGGATATCTCTATGGATTGATTCAAAGAAATGTAGAAACTTTATTTGCACAATAAAACTTCAAGGTACTACTGACTATACAATTGCTAAAAAATTTTTAGGCATAGAGGGGAGTCAAGTTATACATTTATACAACAATAAAAACGAACTTACATTTATACATACCAAACCAAAACTTAATAACTAAGTATTCAAATGAATAAGATGCTGTCAAAAACTCCTCCATATTCAACCTTGACATGGGTATTCGGTTTTCTTGCTATCGTGTTGATGCTGGTAACATCAAATAATGTCTG
>CAJJDL010000268.1 GCA_905182935.1 uncultured Nitrospinaceae bacterium
GGATTACGAAGTACGTGAACTAGGTCAGTATTTAAAACCAGCCTCTGTCAACACGCCCTAAGCGAAAATAAAAATTACTGTACAAACAGAGAACTAGAATCATCCCTCTAATCTATTGTTATTAAAGGGATTAGTTGCCTGTTTAAAGGTTTTTTTATATTTTAGCCAACTTAGCAACTATTTAGTTAAACTCCTATTTTAAAACAATTTAAAGCCGATACAATGTCTAAAGGGAAAGATAACTTTATCCGATAAGTAAAGACAGGGGACTAGTCGCAACCTATTCACTTTTAATGTAAAATTGTTAGCCTAGATTTGGATAAAAGATTACTTGGTTTTTCCAACTCTCCGAGAAAAACATGACTTCTACTAAAAAAAATATTTTGGTTACTGGCGGTGCTGGGTTTATTGGAAGCAATTTCATCAACTACATCCATAAGAAGTATCCGGGCTATAATATCGAACTCCTTGATGCACTTACTTATGCAGGTAATCTGGATAACATTGTTAATGAATTAAAATTAAACGGACACTTTCGATTTTCCCATGGGAATGTAACTCACCCGGATATTGTTAATCAGTTGGTTTCCAATAGCGATATAGTGGTTCATTTTGCAGCTGAATCACATGTTACTCGTTCGATCTATGACAATTCATTATTTTTTGAAACAGATGTTATTGGGACCCAAGTTCTTGCCAATGCAATCGTAAATCATCCAGTGGAACGGTTTATTCATATCTCTTCGTCTGAGGTTTATGGAACAGCTCTGACTGCACCAATGGATGAAGAACATCCTTTAAACCCGATGAGTCCTTATGCGGCAGCAAAAGCCGGTGCGGACCGGTTAGTATATTCTTATATTCATACTTATGGCCTTCCAGCTGTTATTGTAAGACCGTTTAATAACTATGGGCCATTTCAACATTTAGAAAAAGCAATCCCAAATTTTATTACGAGTGCACTTAATGATCAACCTTTGACGGTTCATGGGGGTGGCCAGAGTTTGCGTGATTGGATGTTTGTGGAGGACACGTGTGAAGCGTTGGATGCAATCATGCATGCTGATGCTAATAAAGTAGTTGGTGAGGCAATAAACTTAGGTACGGGACGCGACACAGATATCCTTACCATAGCCAAAAAGGTACTGAATATTCTAGAAAAACCTGAAAGTTTGATTGAATATATTGAGGATAGACCAGGTCAGGTTTCCCGTCATATTTCATCAACTAACAAGGCTAACCAATTGCTAGGTTGGACTGCAAAAACTAAATTGGATGATGGACTTAAACGCACAGTTGATTTTTATAAGAATAATAAACAATGGTGGGAAAAATTCTTGTGGATGAAGGAGTTATGGGGACAAAGATAAACGATGGTGGCCCTATGGTCTCGCAGATAAATCGCTTGGTAGTTTTACAACCATCCTATCTGCCATGGATTGGTTATTTTGAGCAGATGACACGATCAGATCAATTTATTTTTCTTGATGATGTTCAATTTACACGGCGTGACTGGAGAAATCGTAATAAAATCCGTACTAAAGATGGATGGGCTTGGTTAACGGTTCCTGTTGAACAAAAAAACCGTTATACACAATTGCTTAAGGAAACCCGTATTGATAATTCGACTAATTGGAATAAAAAACACTGTGAAGCGATTCGAGTAAATTACTCACGCGCCCCATTTTTTGAAACATACTACCCCTACTTTGAATCAGTGTATGATAAACAGTGGAAATTTTTACTGGACCTGTGCTACGAAACAACCGGATACCTTAAGGAGGTTCTTAATATAAATACTGAGACCTCTAGATCGTCCGATATTAAAGTCAAAGGTGCAAAGGCCGAGCGCATTGTAGATCTTTGCCAGCAGTTGAATGCAACTCATTACCTAACCGGGAATAGGGCCCGTGATTATTTGTCAGCGGAAGATTTTTCCCAACGAGGCATTATTTTAGAATATCAAGAGTATGATCACCCAAAGTATTTGCAAAGGTATCCAGGGTTTGTTCCTAACTTATCGTTAATAGATCTTTTGTTTAATATTGGAGATAAGAGTTTGGAAGTAATAATGGAACCGATAACTAAACAGAACTAATGGAAAATTTATTTACAATAAAAGGTCTGCAAAAGGTTCTCCCTAGGTTGTATTCTTTTCTTCCTTATTATCTTGACCCAGGGCGTGCATTTCCTCCGGCACATGTTTTTTTTGAGGTAACTTATAGATGTAACCTTCGTTGTGACATGTGCCATTTTCTTGAGATCATAGAGGACACTGAAAATAATAAAACATATAAGAACGAGCTTTCAACAAACCAAATCAAACTTGCCATCGACTCCCTTCCAAGGTCAACCTTGATCACTTTTACTGGTGGAGAAGCATTCATGAAGGTCGACTTCATGGATATACTAAAATATGCTACAAAGAATCATAAGGTTCATATCATTACAAACGGAGTATCTTTATCCGAAAATGTGGTGAAACAGTTAGTCAATTTACGAACACGCTCGTTATTTAACTCCGGTTTGTTATACATGGGAGTATCCCTAGAAGGGCGAGAAGAATTCCACGATAAAGTAACAGTAGTTCCGGGCTCTTATAGAAAAACAAGGGCTGGATTGGAGCGACTAGTAACTCAACGCAAGAATTCTAACGCAAAATACCCCTTGATTCATTTGACTTGTGTAATAAGTTCGGGAAACGTAATGGATCTAGTGCCGCTTTATGATTATGCAGAAGAATTAAAAATTAATGTATGTAATTTTGTTCTGCAAAATCCAGCGACCTATTGGCATGCAAAGGATTATGATCAAGATGACCACTTATTGAAAAAAACTCCAAAAATTGACGAAATTGATCCAAAAATTTTAAAAGGCCAACTTGATATTTTACTAACAAGAGAGAAAGTTTATTCAACTCAGCTGCGTTTTTCACCAAACTACATAACACCGGAAGAAATTGTTCGGTACTATTCGAATAAAAGTTCTTATAGGGATTATCGCTGTTACACTCCATGGACTAAGATGGCTTTTTCGGCATATGGAGATGTTTTTAGTTGTCCTCATTATCGACTGGGAAATTTAGAGGATGGGGATGGTATTTCTCCTTGGAATGCAAAAAGGTCGCGTGAATTTCGAGAGCGAATTAAAAGTGAAAAAATATTTCCGGGCTGCTTAGGTTGTTGTCAGTCTGAATACATTGGATCAGAAAAATAAGGATTAGATTGCATGAAAGTTTTATTATTAAGACCAGCAGCGGAAAAAAAATCAATGGCCCGTGTTTTACCTCTTGGACTTCTGGCAATAGGTTCAGTATTAAAAAGGGCTGGGCACCAAGTTAAAATCCTTGACCTAAGAATTTCAAACTCACCAGATGAAGAATTAGATGCTGTTATGAATTCATTTGATCCGCAAGTTGTTGGGATTGGCGTGATGACGATTGAATGTAAATATGGCTTTATAGATGCGGCTAAGGTGAAAAAAATAAATCCCGATGTGACGGTTATTTTTGGAGGGCCTCACTGCTCCCACGAGCCACAATTTATTCTCAATGATTCAAATGTAGATTTAATGGTAAGTGGGGAAGGTGATCTCACCATTGTAGAACTGATTGAAACCTTGGAAAAAGGTAAGGATGTTGCAAGTGTCCCAGGAATAGCCTATAAAAAAAATGGGTCCTATCTGCGTACTGCTGAACGGCCAGTTATCCGTGACCTAGATACAATCGATCAGGAGTATGATTTGATTGATCTAGAAAGATATTTTAACTTCCAGTCATCTATGGATTTTTTCCCAGTTTTTCGGAATAAAAGGTTTATTCCCTTGGTGACTTCGCGAGGATGCCCGTTTAAGTGTACCTACTGTCATGATATTTTTGATAAATCAATTCAGTATCGTTCCCCTGAGGCGGTAGTTAATGAAATTGAATACCTTATTAAGGTATATGGGATCAGGGAGTTTCATATAGTGGATGATGTTTTCAACGTTAATATGAAAAGAGCTAAAATAGTGTTGGATGCCATCATAAAACGTAATTTAAATATCCACATTTCATTCCCAAACGGGTTACGCGCAGATTTTTTTGATGATGAGTTAATCGATAAAATGCAAAGGGCTGGAGTATACAGGATGGCGCTAGGAATAGAGTCAGGTTCTCAGAGAATTCAAGACATGATAAAAAAAGATTTAGATATAAATATTATATACGACGTCGTTGAAAAACTCACGTCTGCTCGAATGAGTGTTCATGGGTTTTTCATGTTGGGATTTCCATCTGAAACTAGAGAAGAAATGAAAGAGACAATAGATTTTGCCTGCGATCTAGGCTTGACCACGGCTAATTTCTCATTAGTAATTCCTAATCCAGGAACAGACTTAAGGCAGACTTTTATTGAATCTCGAGAAAGTAACTTTGAAGATTTCTCTGAGTATACATTTGATGCTGCATCATCCAATGCAAGTGAAGTAGAGGGAGATGACTTAATAAAATTAAAACGAGAAGCAAATCGTAGGTTTTATTTAAGTGCCCAACGTTTAAGACATGTACTGCGAGCTGTAGAGCCAAAGTGGATAATGCGATCCATGATAAATACTCCATTAGCATTGTTGTGGCGAAACGCAATCGCTCCTACTAACGCTCCAACACAAAATTAGATATTTTTAAATAATTTAATTAGCGTGCAAGATATAGAGACTGAAAGCTCAAGGCTTGATAGTTGCTAATTAGTTTTCTATAAAGAATTAAAACTAAAGAGTTCTATTGAAAGTAGAAAATAATGATTGATCCTTTACAAGTGTCAGTAGTAATTCCTGTATTTAACGAGGAGCTCGTTCTGCATGAGTTTTACCGTCGTTTAAAGAAGGAGGCGGAAAGTTGGGGGAAATCATATGAATTATTATTTGTGGATGATGGAAGCACTGATAACTCATTCGAATTAATGTGCGAATGGGAAAAAAAGGATTCTAATTTACGTATTGTGAAATTTACTAGAAACTTTGGACAGCAAGCAGCTGTATTGGCAGGTTTTCGTCAGAGTAGAGGCGATATTATAGTGCAAATTGATTCAGACTTACAAAACCCACCAGAAGAAATAAACCGTTTGTTAGGTGCTTTCACTGATGAGGTCGATCTTATTGTAACTATTCCACGCAAACGTCGGGATAGTTCACTAAGGGTTATAGGATCAAAGGTTCTTCATTATTTTGCGCAGAAATTATTTGGGAATCGTTTTACGTTAAACTTGAGTTCTTTTCGTGCGATGAGGCGAAGTGTTATTGAAAAAATAGAACAATGCCAAGACCGGTCACGTTACATGGCGGTATTAATGAGTTGGATGGCAGTCCCAACAGTACATGTTGAGGTTGATCATGATTTAAGGAAAATAGGTCAAACAAAATATGGAATCCTGCCACTTCTTCGATTAACTTGGGACTTGATTACTGGTTATTCAAACTTTCCATTACGAGTAGTTACTTATTTAGGATTATTTGGCGCGAGTATGGGCTTCGCGATAATGATGTTTTTATTGTATCAGCGTTTAGTTGCTGGAATTTTAATTGAAGGATTTGTTGTGTTGTCAGCAGTATTTTCTTTTTTTGCAGGAGTCCAATTGTTATCTATCGGTTTTCTT
>CAJJDL010000269.1 GCA_905182935.1 uncultured Nitrospinaceae bacterium
CCCAAAAACGGCGGCAACTCCAGAAATTCGTGTTAATTGTCCTGATGAAAATAAGTTTGAAATTGTCCATGAACTTACAGAGAGTTTTAGAGACAAATATGATGTGATTGATATTGATGGAGTCAGAATAAAGTTTGATAATGGGTGGGCTTTGATCCGTGCTTCAAATACACAGCCAGTTATCGTTTTTAGATTTGAAGCAAGTAATGTTGATCACCTTGATGAAATAATTTCTATTATTCGCAAAGCGATATCCAAATACGAACCTGTTATTACTCTTAGTCAGGAATTATGCTGAAAAAATATCTGCATACTCGGTTTCGAGTTCATGATATGCGTCGCTCTATTAATTTCTATAATGGTATTTTGGGTATGGAAATCATTGAAGAAAAAATATCCCCTCGCGGCTCTCAATTGGTGTTTCTAAGACTACCTGAAACTGACTGTGACCTTGAATTATGCTCTTTCCCTGATAGTGGCAAAATTGAGGTTCCAGAGGATTTGGTGCATTTAGCTTTTGAGGTCCAAGACCTTGATAAGTGTGTGGCTAAATTAAAAGAGAGGGGAGTCCCAATTACCGAAGGCCCAATTCAGACGGCGAGTGGAACGCGGTTTATATTTATTGAAGACCCAGATAAATATGAGATTGAGCTAATGCAGCATCCTACGAGTGCATAAAAAGTGGATATTTTTTTTTAGGTTATCAAGTTGCTTTTAGTTACGTATGGTAATCCTAGGATTGTGGTGGGTGAGTATTACTTATCTTAGAAATACTTCAAAGATCAAGTCCTGGATAAATGAGGGGTAGTATTAGAAGCTAAGGCCATTATCTTTAAGCCAGTCCTCTGT
This sequence comes from uncultured Nitrospinaceae bacterium, assembly GCA_905182935.1. Taxonomy (GTDB): domain Bacteria; phylum Nitrospinota; class Nitrospinia; order Nitrospinales; family VA-1; genus Nitromaritima. The sequence continues at coordinate 850 of CAJJDL010000269.1, forward strand.
GTTAAATTCTTTGTTACGAAACTCTTCAAAATTAATTTCACCCTGAGAAAGTTTTTGCCCGTCTATGTATTGTGGTTTTTTAGCGGCTTTCTTTCTTTTTGGTTTTTTTATGGCTGGTTTTTCTTCGATGTTATCGTCGATTTCTAATTCCAATGATTCAGTAAGAACCTGCATTTTAAGGACTAAAACCATGAAGCTCTGCGGGCAGATTTCATCTTTTTTTTGAATTTCCTCAACTACTCTTCGAACTTTCTCTGAAGTCATAACAGCTTCTGTTATGGCTTTTGATAATTTTTCGAATTCGGGTTCGGAATCGTGAGAATGGCTCATAAAAGTCTCCTTTCAAAGGTAGTGCTTAAGATGAAGGTGCTGTGCTAATTAGGTCTAGTACTCAGTTCAAAATAAGCTTGTATACTTTTAATGTCAAGTCACATTAAAAATTCAACTTACTAGTTTTCTTGTAATAATATTACTGATAAATATTTTATTTTCTTCTCAATATCGAGGAACAGTAGGATCTATACTTTCAGACCACTCTTCAATTCCTCCTGCCATACTTTTAACATTCTCAAAACCCATTTTTTTAAGAGCTTTAGCTGCTTTTAAACTCCTAACCCCCGCTTTGCAGTGCAATATGAGTTGGTCATTTTTGGAGATACCACTTAGATTTTGTGGTTTCATTTCCTCAATCTTCCCAAGAGGAATTAGAATGGAGCCATCAATTCGACAAATTTCGTATTCAGAAGGCTCTCGTACATCAACCAAAGTAAAGTTGTCTGCTTGATCTAGTTTCTGTTTAACGTTTTTTGCTGAAATTTCCCATTCGGCACTTTCTGCTTCTTCTTCGGCTGCCGAAGGAATACCGCAGAATTGTTCATAGTCGATTAATTCTTTTATAGTAGGGTTCTCTCCACAGATCGGGCAATCTTTATCTTTACGTAGTTTCATTTCCCTAAACTTCATCCCAAGAGCATCAAAAAGCATCAAGCGTCCAATCAAAGTTTCCCCTTTACCTAGAATAAGCTTAACAACTTCTGTCGCTTGAATGAGACCAATAATTCCTGGGAGAATACCAAGTACACCTCCTTCTGCACAACTTGGGACTAACCCAGGTGGCGGTGGTTCAGGATATAGACATCGATAGCATGGGCCTTCTTTTGAATAAAAAACTGATGCTTGTCCTTCAAAGCGAAGTATACAGCCATATATATATGGTTTCCCTAATAGGACTGCCGCATCATTGGCTAAGTATCGAGTTGGAAAGTTATCGGTTCCATCAACGATGATATCGTAGTCCTTAAAAATTTCCATGGCGTTGTCAGAAGATAGTCGAATATTGTAGGTGACGACTTCTACATCGGAGTTTATATCAGCGAGGCGGTTTTTTGCCGAATCAACTTTCAATTTGCCAACAGTAGATTCTCCATGAATAACTTGGCGTTGAAGGTTACTTTGGTCTACGACATCAAAATCAACAAGTCCCATTTTACCAATTCCTGCAGCGGCCAGATAAAGACTGAGTGGTGAGCCAAGTCCACCTGTTCCAATACAGAGCACTTTTGCGTTACATAATTTTTCTTGGCCCTCAACACCTACTTCTGGTAGTAGAAGGTGGCGACTATACCGAGCAATCTGATCTTGTGACAAGCCCATAAAATTTATCCAATAAAAGGGTTTCGTGATTTAAAGTTTATTTCAGTTTATGCTTTAATTTTAACAGAAAAAATTTTGGTCTTCAAAATTTTAATTTTAAGAGGTTTTTACCAATTAATGTCTTTGCTAACTCTATTTAGGTGCCTTCTTTTAATAGGGGGCTTTTACTTAGATCGATTAATTTTATTTTTTGCTGAACTTTTATAATCGGAAGAGAAGAGTATGAATAATTTACTTAGCCTGATTAAATGCTTCTTCGAATCCTAGAATGGACCCTTCAAGAACTTTATCGGGGACGCAGTATGAAATTCTAAAATATCCGGGCGACCCGAATCCTCGGCCTGGAACAACTAGGACTCTTTTTTCAGCTAATTTTTGAGTAAAAATCACCTCATCTTCAATAGGAGATTTCGGGAAAAAATAAAATGCTCCTTGAGGTTTGACAACGGAATATCCAATGCGTGTTAGCTCTGCATAAAGGAAGTCTCGTTTCTTCCGATAAAACTCAGCATCCACCGAAATATTTTGTACGTTTTTAATAGCGCGCTGTATTAGTGCCGGTGCATTAACAAAGCCTAGTACTCTATTGCAAAAAATGAGACCAGACATTAAATTCTCAACATCGGCACACTTTGGGTGCACTGCGACGTAACCAATACGTTCACCAGGGATCGCAAGATCTTTAGAATGTGAGGTGATATAAATACTATGATCATATAATTCGAGAATATTTGGCGTCTCAGCTCCATCAAAAACTATTTTTTTATAGGGGTCATCGGAGATGAGGTATATAGGGTTATTATTTTCAGTTGAGTATTTCTTGAGAATAGATGCCAATTCTTCAAGTACTTTTCTGGAATAGACTACGCCTGTAGGGTTATTAGGGGAGTTGATGATTACAGCTTTAGTTTTTGGTGAAAGTGCGTCGCGTAGAGCATTAAAATTAAGGCTAAAATCATCATTTGTTGGCACTATTACAGTTTTTCCTCCATGATTTTCAGAATAAAACAGATACTCTACAAAAAATGGTGAAAATACGATGACCTCTTCGCCTGGATCCAAGAGCGTTTTAAGGGTAATATTTAGCCCGCCTGCCGCACCACAGACCATTACAATGTGGTCTGCTGATAATCCGGTACAGTTGCTTTCTATAGATAATGACCGCGCGATTTCCTCACGGACATCGTGTAGGCCAGCATTAGGCATATAGCGATGAAGTCCTGGAGTAGAATCGTTGGCAGCTGATTTAATGGCTTTTAGAACTTCTTCCGGCGGTTCTAACACGGGATTTCCCAAAGACAAGTCAAACACATTGTCTACGCCGTACTCTTTCTTCATCCTCAAGCCCTCTTCAAACATTTTTCGGATCCAGGATGAACTTTTCAATTTATCATTAATTTTTAGGGAAATTGACATGCTATTTATATTTAGGGTTTAAAAAATTAATGAATAACATAAAGCTTATAATGGTGCAACTGACTTGAGTAACGATTCAGTTTCTAATATGCTTAAAACTTATTTGAAAATATTATATATAAAAGGATTTATCGATGTCTTCGGAACCGCCTATTATATGCTTTAAAGATGTTTATAAATATTATCATGCTGGGAACGAAAAGGTGACAGCTTTATCAGGGGTTAGCTTGGAATTTCAACAGGGCGATTTTGTTTCAATAATGGGGCCGAGTGGAGGAGGAAAAACAACTTTTTTAAATTGTCTAGGCGGCCTAGACCTACCAGACCGAGGAGAAATTTTTCTTAAAAATCGTTTGTTGAATAATATGAATGACAAGGAGCTTACAGAACTTAGGCGGAAGGAAATCGGGTTTATTTTTCAATTTTTTAACCTGATGCCGACTCTAACAATTCTTGAGAACGTAGAACTCCCCCTTTTAATAAACCACTCAGCAAGAAACCAAAGTAAGCAGGTGCAAGACCTTTTAGATTACGTGGGGTTATCTCACAGGTCCAAATCGTTCCCGGCAGAATTGTCTGGCGGTGAAATGCAGAGAGTGGCAATTGCCCGAGCATTGGTGCACCGTCCAGCAATCGTCTTAGCCGATGAACCAACAGGCAACCTTGACTCTGATAATGGAATTAAGATTCTAGAGCTTATGAAAAAAGCTTCGGTTGATTTTGGTACAACCGTAGTTATGGCAACACATAATTTACAAATTGCCGATTATGGAAATCGTCACTTTGAAATCCGAGATGGTAAGGCTACGCTTAGACAAAGTTAACTTAAACCAGCAAAAGAGTTTCTGACTTAGGATGTAACTTACGGCTTTTTCAGTTTCTTAAACTATAAAAAATTATAAAACTTCGATAATGGACTTCCTATTCTATTTTAAAGACCTTTTTTTAGCACTTATTTTACGTCCGGTTTTGCGTGATCCGTTTCGGATGGTTATTACAGTTTCAGGTGTAGCCATTGGAGTTGCAGTTTTTTTGAGTATTCAACTTGCCAATCGGCAAACGCTCAATTCGTTTGAGGAAAGTGTGAGTTTGGTTCTTGGTCGAGCCGATGCAGTTGTTCATGCAGATGGTATGGCTTTCGATGAAAAAAGCTTTAAGGAATTATTCCTCCTTCGTGAATGGACCAAGTCGTATCCAATTATTGAAGGGTATGGTGTTGAGTTGAAATCTGGCCAAGTAGTAGAGATTCTTGGAACGGATCTTTTGCAAGATAGCGGCATTAGAGATTTTTCAATTCAAACTGTGAAGAAAGATTTAAAGGGTTTGCTTTCTATTGTTATGGACCCTAAAGGGATTGTTCTTCCTGAAAAATTTATCCCAGGGACAAACTATAAGCCCGGAGATACAATTACATTTCTTATTAATGGCATAGAAAAAACCTTCAACGTAAATGCCATTTTAGAGGACAAAGGTTTAGCCCGAGCACTCAATGGAAACTTTGCACTCATGGATATTGCTGCCGCGCAGTCGGCTTTTGGAAGAATTGGTAAGCTTGACCGGATTGATGTTGAATTTAAAAGAGAGGGAAGCTTCGAATCAATGCGTGAAAAAATATCAGAAGTGCTGCCTGATTTTCTAAGGATCGATCGACCGGAAAGAAAAAATAAACAGGTGGAGAAAATGTTGCGTGCTTTTCAGTACAATCTGACAGCCTTAAGCTTTGTAGCTCTTATCGTTGCCTTGTATCTAATTTATAATATGGTTG
>CAJJDL010000270.1 GCA_905182935.1 uncultured Nitrospinaceae bacterium
TAAAAATTCATAGAAAAAAAAGGTCATTGAATAATGTGGGAAGTCGAACTCAAGCCAGAAATTAAAAAAGAGATTAGAGATCCAAAAAAGTATGTCAAAGGAATAAACATGACATACAACGGGATTACCATCGCTATGCTAGGAGTCCTCATGATGTTGGTTCTTTATTTTACCCGACCAGAACATGTCCTACATCCTCTTTGGATTCAACTACTCGGTCTTCTCTTAGCTGGGTGGGGCGAGTGGCTTAAGAGCAGTGCTAAATAATATTAGAGTTTAAATTACAAGCAACTAACTGTCTTCAGAGTATTTCTTGCCAAGCTCTTTCGAACGATTTGTAGCTGCCTCTACAGCATTAATCAATGTATTACGTAACCCGCCTGCTTCAAGTTTATGTAATCCAGCAATCGTAGTTCCACCAGGAGAAGTTACCATATCCTTAAGTTCACCTGGATGCTTTGCACTGTCTCTAACAAGTTTAGCTGTACCTAAAACAGTTTGCATAGTGAGTTTATTAGAAGTTTCTCGCGATAACCCAACCTTCACTCCTGCATCGGACAAAGCTTCAATAACCATCAAAATGTACGCTGGGCCGCTACCACTAAGTCCTGTAACAGCATCAATACTATTCTCATCAATGGTCACCGTTTCCCCAATAGCCTTAAAAATATAATGAGCAACTTCCACATTTACTTTACTAACCTGACTACTAAAGCAAATAGCTGTCATACCCTCCTGTACTAATGCTGGAGTGTTTGGCATTGTTCGGGCTACAGATATTTTCTTTACACCAGAAGGATCCAAAATATTTTTTATAAAACTTATAGGCAGCCCTGCTACTACCGAGATTATCAGCTTATTACTATCCAATAAATCAGCAACCTCCGCCAATACGCCTTTTATTACTTGAGGTTTGACAGCCACAATCAATATGTCACTTATTTTTACTAATTCACGGTTATTTGTGGTCGTCTTGACACTGTATTCCTTTTGCAAATATTCCAAACGCTCCGTAACTGGATCAGACAAAATAATATTATCCGCTTCGATGGAGGGAGTCGCCACAAGTCCTTTGACTAAAGCTTCGGCCATATTTCCTCCACCGATAAATCCTAGTTTTTTATTGGTCAACACTATAATAATCTCCTAATAGTTTTAAATCTTAAATTAACTGTGAAGTTAAAATTTTGCCTAAAAAAATTTATTATGCGACATGTATAAGTGTCATTCAACCTGAAGCATCTTTTTGTTTAGACGGTCGTGGACCAAACAACCCAGTGCCAATACGCACTAAAGTTGCGCCCTCTTCTACAGCTACTTCATAATCATTCGACATGCCCATAGATAATTCGCCCAAATCCATTCCAGGTAGTCCCAATTTAGAGCAAGTATCTCGTAACACACGTAAACAGGCGTAATGTTCTCTTGAGTTTTGAGGGTTAGAGTCATATGGCGCAATTGTCATAAACCCCTTGACCTTAATTCCCTCTAATTGAGATAACATTTCAATATTTTTGGGCACGTCCGTTGGTTTCATACCAAGCTTTGAGGTCTCTCCAGAAACATTAACCTGTAATAAAACAGGCATGCATGACCCATGAGATTTGGCTTTTTCATGAATCACTTCAGCTAAAACCAAATTATCTACCGAATGAATCAGGTCAAATAAATCAAAAATAAATTTTACTTTATTTTTTTGCAAACGACCAATAAAGTGCCACTCTAAACTATTGCGACCAAGGGTTTCTATTTTATCTCTCGCTTCTTGAACCTTATTTTCTCCTAAAAAATGCATGCCAGACTCTATTCCTTCGGTAACTGTCAAAACACTCTGCTCTTTAGTTACCGCCAAGAGTTTTACGCCAGCAGGATCGCGGCCAACTCTTTTCGCAGCTTTAAAAATCCGTTGTTGTACCTGTTTTAAGTTTTCAGCAATCAAGAGTAATCTCTAATAACAAGTTCATTTCAGGGGGGTTATGATTTTATATTTAGAGCTCAAATACAAATTAAACCAACCTAACATCTAACTAAAAAATTTAATCACCCAGCCAATGTTTTAATTTTAAATGTTTCAGTTGCTAAAGCCGGAGTACCCACATTGTCTTTAGCTGAATCCACCCTCGAGGGCTCCATGAGTTTTTTCCAGTTTTCTTTTTCCCAGGATCGCGCTTCTTTATAAAAACGATAGCATCGCTCCTTTTCTTTAAACTCTGCATGGTGAACTACCCACATTCCCTTTTTTCTTTTCATAGGTGCCCATTGGTGGCACATCTCATGGTATATCGTCAACTCCAGTACCGAGCGAGGAACAAAGCTCTGCTGCAAACGAGGATGAACTCGTATGAGCTGCTTTCCGGGGTCGTAAGAACCAAATCTAAAAGAGGTAAGATTTTTTTTATTCACTATTTTGCCCCACTCTATATTCCCTTTAATTTTATTCCCAAAATATTCGACATTAAGCTGGTCAAACATTTCCTTTAAATTAATTTCAAGATCATCAATAGTTTCTACCTTCAATAAAGATTCTCCTTTAAACTTATTTTCACTTAAATAAACACGAATAGATTCTCTTAAAGTTACTGGCATTTTTTTTTCAGATATAAGCTTTCTCAGTAATAATTTTTCCAAAGATTCAAGAACTCTATTTTTGGAGGCATCGAAAGAATCAAAATATTTAGCATTAAAAACCTCTAAGCCAAATTTAACACATTGAACATCAATTCTAATCTGCCCCATAAAATCGAAACCATCCTTACGACATCTAAAAACCCTCGAATAGATCTGGATATTTTTAGTAGTTTCCCTATTGGGTCCAAATACGACACTACCTGGTCTTAGTGATTTTTTAGAAATACAGGTGGGAGCTTTCTTCAATGTAAGAATTACCTTTCTATAAAAGTAACATCTCAATAAAAATTTCTAAAAAAAATACTACTTTAACACGAGTCCCCTGTCCACAGCCAAATGACCATAACTCTAATACTTAGAATACTTCAACAAGGCGATATACGTTGTATTTTCTACAACTTTACAACAATTGAAATTTCCTTTAAGCTTAAGAAATGAAAAAAATATACTCAGGTCAATTCGTGAAAAATATTTTACTTACGCTCACTTTGCTTTCTTCTCTTTCTTGCGCCACTTCACAAAGACTAGAGACAATCGGGTCATTATATAATAGTGCAG
>CAJJDL010000271.1 GCA_905182935.1 uncultured Nitrospinaceae bacterium
CCAAGAAACCAAAAAAACATATCGACCTAATAAACACTATTGCATTACAAATCCGCCTCTTGACCAATATCATTAAGCGGTTTAACATGTGTATCTAAATCATACTTAAACAATTTATAACAAGCCGCTAAAATCTCTAGAATTTGATTAAACCCGATTATTCTGAAAAGGAATTCCCAAAAGATGAAATTAATTTCAATACTTAACCGACCCGGAACCTGGGCCTTTATTGGTTTAATAACTCTTACTGGGTCCGTATTTGCTGAAAATAAAGCTAACTTCACGATTAACGGGAAAGCGGTGCCTCCCATTGTAGCCAAAGTCAATGGAACTGAATTGACATCCGATTTGCTTAAGCGAGAGATGATTGCTTATCAATTGCTGGCTTCTAGGGAAGGTCAGGTATTGGAGGAGAAGGATGAAGAAAAAATCGCACGTGGTCTTTTAATGAAAGCGATTGATGATGAGTTGGTCTACCAGCAGGGCCTCAAACAAGATATCAAGATTGAAACAGTTACAATCGAACGTGAAATAGAACATATTCAAACTCAGTTTCCAGATAAAAAGATTTTTCTTAGCGCACTTGCAGCTCAACGCCTTACTTTTGATGTGCTAAAAAGCAATATAAAAAAAACTCTCGTTAAAGAAGAGTTCATCCGTATAAAAATTGCTCCACAGGTTAAGGTCGATGATAAACAAGTAAAATCTTTTTACGAAGAAAATAAGGCCTCCTTTAAAAATCCGAAAACATTCCATATAAGTCATATTTATGTCTCTATTCCTCGACCTAGTGGTGAGAAAATTGAGTCTGTTGAGGACCAAGCCAAAGCAAACGAGTTCATCGACTGGATCAAAAAAGAGGCTCACAAAAAAATTATAGAAGCCTCTCTCGCTCTTAAAGCAGGCAAAAATTTCTCAAATATTGCAAAGGAATTTTCTGAAGATGCCGACACCTCTCAAAAAGGAGGTGACCTTGGTTTTATTAGTAAGGGACAAACATTACCCGAAATCTCCAGCGCAATGATTAAACTAAAGGTAGGAGGTACCAGTAATGTAATTGAGAGTTCTTTGGGATTTCATATCATACATCTCAATAATATAAAGAAAAGTCACTTCATTGTCTTGGACGAGGTTAAGTCTGAAATACTAAACCACCTGCTAAAAATTGAAACAAATAAATATCTCCAGAAATATTTATCGGACTTAAGAAAAGTTTCCAAAATAAAAATATTTATTTAATACTGTTTCTCTAGTATTTATGCGGTGGCTATCATCTCACCTTATAAATAAGAATCAACCCCTAGAATGTCAATATTCTTATATTGCCCTTTCTTTCATTAACCATCTATATTCTCAGCCATGAAAACTCTGGTTACCGGTTCAACTGGATTCCTAGGTTCAGCCATTTTAAGAAAACTACTTGAAGACGGTCGTGAAGTAAAAGTACTTATTCGAGAGAAATCAAATACTACCAATATCGATGGGATCGATGTTGAAATTGCTTATGGGGACCTTAGAGATTCCGATTCGCTTCAATCTGCCTTAAATGGATGCGACGTTTTATACCATACCGCCGCCTACTACAGTTTATGGGATCAAAACAAACAAATTATTTATGACATCAATGTGGAGGGAACCCGTAAAATTCTTAAGGCAGCCCAATTAAAAAATATTGAGAAAGTTGTTTATACAAGTACCGTTGGTTGCGTTGGCCTCAATAAAGACACTACTCCATCTAATGAAGATACTCCATTTGATCTAAATACATTATCTAATGACTATAAACAATCAAAATATCAGGCCGAGCAAGTCGTTTTGGAGTTTGCCCGCAATGGTTTGCCTGTGGTCATTGTTAATCCCAGTACTCCGGTAGGTCCAAGAGATATAAAGCCAACACCCACGGGAAAGATAATACTAGACTTTCTGAATAGAAAAATGCCCGCCTACTTAGAAACGGGTCTTAACCTTATTGACGTAGATGATTGCGCTAGAGGACATATTCTTGCAGAACAAAAAGGAATCCCAGGAGAGCGATACATACTCGGGAACCAAAACATGTCTTTATTTGATATCCTTATCACCCTAGAAAAGATTACGGGTCTCAAGGCGCCTCGCATAAAAATGCCATTTTGGGTGGCACTGAGTGCTGGTTGGGCTTGCGAAATGATTTCCAATAACTTAACCGGAAAACCACCCGCGGTCCCCTTGGCCGGAGTTAAAATGGCCAAGTATTTCATGTATTTTGATTCTTCCAAGGCCATCCAGAAACTTGGGCTGCCTCAGAACCCCACCGAAAACGCATTGAGACGGTCGGTGGACTGGTTTAAAAATAACAATTACCTCACACGCTGAAAAAACTATTATGGAGTGGCCATCATTACTCTTAGGAACTATTGTTCTTCGCCCCTATGTCTTCGTATTCCTTGCCATCTATTTAACCATTGCCATACTCAATATGGGACTGGCACGTTCCATCATTTTTACCCTACTGGCGTATACCATTGCTTTTATTTCAGAATATTCCTCAACTAGAATCGGATTTCCCTATGGTTTCTATGAATATATCGAGACGACAAGAGGCCAGGAACTGTGGATATCTAATGTTCCTTTCATGGACTCGCTATCCTATTCTTTTCTTGCTTATGTGGCCTATACAATGGGCCTTTTTATGTGGTCCCCCCTAAAAGTAAATCGGTGGGATATACGTTTGGTAGAAAGCCCTCGCGTTAGAAGATCGCTTAGAGTGGTGTTTTCAGGTGCACTATTTTTTATGTTGATGGATGTCATTATCGACCCGATAGCATTCCAGGGAGAGCGCTGGTTCCTTGGAAAAATTTATACATATAAAGAACAAGGAGAGTACTTCAATATCCCTCTTACAAACTTCTTTGGGTGGCTCTTTGTCGGTTCAGTTATGCTTTACAGCTTTACTCGGCTGGACAGATACCTAGATCGAGTATTCCCTTACAAGAAGCAGGAACTTCCTGCACAGGCTCTGCTCGGTCCAATACTCTATTTTGGGGTTCTACTATTTAATCTTGCTGTTACCTTTTATATTGGCGAGTGGCCTCTAGGTTTTTGTGGAGTGGCTCTCACTATGATGCTTTTTTGGCTGCTCTATCAAAAATTAAAAAAACCAGAAAAATTTTCTTTATGACCAGAGAAGTAGGTTAATTCCTTTTGCGGTTAATTTAATGCATTCTTGTATTCATATAAAAACCGTACACAAACATGATTATGCAAAGAATGATCAAACCATCATCCATTAGTGTCTGTTTCCAATCAAACCCATCACTAAGAACCCAAGGGAATGCAACAAAGAAAATTCCCATAAACCCTATTCCAAGTAGGGCCAATAAAGAAAAAATTAATACCTTTTCATTCATAAAGCACAGGGCTCCTATTTCTAGTTTTTTTTCAGTACGACTTATGGCAAAAAGAATGTTAGCAGGTCTTTCCCTATAATGTAAAGATTCAGGGA
>CAJJDL010000272.1 GCA_905182935.1 uncultured Nitrospinaceae bacterium
GGCTCTCAATGGGACTTTAAAAATGTGCCCCGATGCGTACCCTGCTTACCATCTTTTAGGGCATATATATGGTTGTTTGGGTAATTATAAAGAAGAAATTGAATGTTATCGAAAAATTTTAAAACAAAAAAATAGTTATCCATATCTCCAGTATAGCCTTGGAATGAGTTATTACCTGGTAGGTCGGGAAAAAAAAGCTATGGCAGCATTTCATAATGCCGTGCCAATGGCCCCAGAATTTGAAATACCTGAGTTCTGGTTTACATTTACTTCTGAAAAACTTAACCGGTATCCCGCACAAAATGATGGGACAGGTGATAAGAATACTATTAAAAAAAATAGCGTTCTATCACAAGTGTTTTATATGATTGGTTTAGAATTTATAGAGTATGGGCATAATTCAGAGGCACGACAGGCATTCAAGAAATGTATCCAACTCAGGCCAGAATTTGCAGAAGCCCATTATCAATTAGGCGTAGTACATCTGCAAAAGCTGAGGAACCCAAAACGTGCAGGTAAGTATTTAGAAACAGCCGAGCATTTATTTCGAGAACAAAAAGAGTTTCAGCAAGCCAATCTAATTCACCAGATTAATAATTCTACAGAAGTTATAGTAGATAAGAATAACTCAGCAGATAACTGGCTAAAAGAGGGGCTACGACTTCAGCAACTAGGTTTATATCAAGCAGCAGTGGATGCTTATAAAGTAGCTATTTCCTTTAAAAGAGACTTTCTAGACGCTTATTATAATATGGGAGTTGCTTATGGAAGTTTAGAAGAGTCTGGTGTTAAGACGCGTGATCTTGCGATAGGATCATTAAAGCAAGCAGTACGTTTAAATGAAAAATTTATCCATGGATATATCGCTCTGGGTGCTGCTTATATTAGGAGCGGAGAATATGAAACTGCTTTAGAGGTTCTAAACTGCGCAGTATTAATTGATTTAAAAGAAGCCGACGCGCATTACTACATCGGGATTGCTTGCTTAGCAATGAAAGAATTTAATAATGCAGAAAAATCTCTACAATATGCGATATCACTTAAGCCTGACTCATTGCAAATACAATATTCATTAGGTCTTGTTTTGATAAAGTGTGGGAAAAATGAAAGCGCATGTGCTTCTTTTCATGAAACAGTAAGAATTAAACCTGATTTTGCTGAAGGGCATTATATGTTAGGCCAGATATATCTTGAAACATTTTTTGAAGTTAAAAAAGGAGTCAATCACCTTAGTAAGGCAGAAAAGCTTTTTACTAAGTTAGAAGACTTTGATCGTCTTGCAAGAGTTAGGGCGTTATTGGGCAATAAAAGTAATGATCTTTTTCTTTAGGCATAATATGCAACATGTGGCTGTATGTAGAAAAATTTATTTACTAGAAGATGAATAAAAAAATAATATTGTTAGTTTTTTTTGGGTCAGGTGTTTTATTGTTTTATTTGCTTGATCTTCAGCAACACTTATCTCTTGAAAATTTAAAAATAAATCGAGATAGGTTGGATGTTTTATATAAAGAAAAACCGGTGTCATTTGTCTTAGGGTTTATTGGGGTATATTTTTTGTTTGTTGCCTTATCTTTGCCTGGTGCAACGATTCTTACCCTAGCAGCTGGTGCCATTTTTGGGGCAACTTCTGGCATGCTCGTTGTAAATATAGGAGCTACGTTAGGTGCTACCGTTGCATTTATTTTCGCTCGTTTGGTTTTTCGTGAATGGGTTGAAAATAAATTTAGATCTAAAATAAAATCTATCAACGAAGGTTTTTCAAGAAATCCTATTAGTTACATATTATTTTTACGTTTAGTCCCATTGTTTCCATTTTTTATAGTTAATCTCGTTTCAGGAGTAACGCAAGTTAGGCTTTCAGTCTATTTTTTCGGTACAATGATCGGTATTATGCCAGGTTCATTTATATATGCTAATGCTGGTAGTAACCTCGCTCGTATAGAAACCATTTCTGATATTGCTTCTCCAGGGGTTTTAGGAGCCTTAGTTTTATTAGGGCTGTTTTCATTAGTACCCATCTTTTACCAACGATATAAATTAAAAAATGTTGAAAAAGAATAGCAATTTTTAGTACTTAAAGACCATGTTATTAGTTTAAAAATTGACAGGTCACGTTAGTCACAACATGATGACTCGGTATTAATTTCTGTAGGTTTTTCTATTTCGGGGTCAGTAATTATGAATTGCCCTTTATAAGAATGGGAGGAAAGCAGTTCTGCAGTAAATTTATCGATTTTAATAGGTATGCTAATTGGGAATGTAGTCCCTTGAAATATAACCGAGTCAAAAGGTCCTGCATAGGTTGCAAAAACTGACCTTGAATCGGGTAGGTTTCTATTTGTTTCGTATTTAAACCCTTCGATCGTGTAAGAGTAGAATTTTATATTTGCTACTTCTTTCCATAAGTAATCTTTTTTAATTAGTAGCCCGTTAAATTTATTGTTACTTGCATGATCTAGGAACTCTTTTAAGGTAAGTGCCCCCGAGATACATTCCCCCCATAATTCCTTGTTGATTCTCATTTCTTCAGGGACTTCTATCTCTGAAATAATATCTGCGATTAAAAAGCGTCCATTATGCTTTAAAATTCGGTGAATCTCTTTAAAGACAGCATTCTTATTTGTAGAAAGATTAATCACACAATTTGAAGTAACGAGATCAACGGAGGTGTCTTCAATTGGAATATCTTCGAGGAATCCTTTTTTAAACTCAATATTGTTATAACCAAGATTTATAACAACTTGACTCGCATTTTTTCTAGCAATATCAAGCATCTCATCGGTCATATCTATACCGAAAACTTGACCGGTTTCCCCAACATGTTTTGCGGCAATAAAACAATCGATACCTCCCCCTGAACCTAAATCAACCATAACTTCACCTTCTCGAAGTCCGGCCCTTCCAACAGGGCTTCCACAGCCGTATGAAATTTCTGTCACTTCTTTAGGGATATGGGATAGGTCACTCAAATCATATTCAGTAGGACAGCACAAATTATCTTGAGCTGTAACCGCTGCCTCTGAATAAAAATCTTTTACATCGGCTCGGGATATATTTTTATCAGAGGTTTTATCAGCTTGGGGTGATGAGTCATTCATATAGCTTTTCCTAAAAGTAATTTATTTTAGCTTAACCAGTTAATTTTTCTTTAACGCCCACTACGTAAAACTGTTTTATAACAGATTTAACCAACCGAAATGGATTAAAGCTTATATCCACAGGAAACTTAGCTAGCTTAAAATCAGATACTTTTAACGTATCTAAATTAGAGAATTCTCCACAATCTATTTTACGTAAATCCCATTGCCCATAATTTTTAATTTTGGCAGCTTCAAGAGTATAGAGCTTATCAAAAGGAACATTAACAATTTCAGCCATCACACGGTCGAGTGCCGTCATATCTTTTCCGGCAGCAAGAAGTCTGAGTGGGTAAGGGGTTCCGTTGATTGGTCCATTCCCTTGCATAGCATGAATGCCATCTATAATCGTTAGAGACGGAGCGACGTGCTTAGCAATATCGATAAGCATTTTACCAAAAGTTAACTTATCGTTTTTCACTAGACAATGTAACACCGGTTTACGTTTTCCTATAACCAACCCAAAAAGGTTCTTTATTGATAAAGTCAATGTCATCTGGCAGTGTGATTTAAATTTGGGTAAATTGATAATACTGTCATATTCACGAATATTGCCGGCTATTTTAAGATGCGCAATATTTTCTTCTGAAATTAGGGGGACTGGATTGGATAGTGGCACAATACGAACCCCATATCGTTTTAAAAGATCGCTGTATCCGGCTTTTCTAGCAACCGATGGGAGACTACCGATAGCAGGACTATCACTTAGGTCAATCTGACTTACTCCAAGGTCCTTAAGTACACGACATACCGCTTCAATTAAAATAGGGTGGGTCGTAACGCATTTCTCTGAAGCAAAACCCCTCAAAAGATTGGGTTTCAGTAGAATTTTTTTACCAGTACTAAATAGCTGGTACGAATTTTCTAATAGATTTATACTTTCACGCACGAAAACTTCAATAGAATCGAGATGGTAACTATCAATTTTTCGCAGTAAAACTTTAGATTTCATAATTAATCATCAATAGTTATTTATTATCGAACGGCGGTTTAATTGTTAGGTTTATTATAATGAACTCACTCATATTTTGCATTATTAACTTTAATGAAACTATTATTCGATTACATAAAGTTATATTAATAGTAAATAATCCTATGCGAAGAATACCTTGAACGGTCTATTTTTTAAACCTTTAAGGTTGTATGTCAGTGTATAGAGTTTTATAGATACCATGATTCCGGAGGACTTTTTTGACATATTTTCTTGTTTCTGGGTAGGGAATGGACTCTATAAATACGTCGGGGTCATCAATATGTTTGAATCGTGTCAGCCATTTTTTGAGATTATGAGGGCCTGCATTGTATGAAATCAGAACATGAGTTTTATTTTTTTTGAATCTATTTTTTAGTTGATGGATGTATTGGATGCCAAGTTGAATATTAGTCTCTGGGTCAAACAGGATATCGGTTTTAAATGGCCGGGTCATATTTGAATTAGTGTGTAGTGACCGACCTGTTTTGGGCATTATTTGCATCAGACCGATTGCTCCAGCTCGAGATTGGACCTTAGCATTGAACAGACTTTCTTGGCGAATAAGACCTTGTACGAAGTATGGGTTCACACCTAAATTTTTTGAGATATTACGAATAGTTTTATCATAAGCCGGTGGATAAAAATTTTTCCAGAAATTATAGCTTAATTCTTTCT
Source organism: uncultured Nitrospinaceae bacterium (assembly GCA_905182935.1). GTDB lineage: Bacteria > Nitrospinota > Nitrospinia > Nitrospinales > VA-1 > Nitromaritima. Next base: position 4,789 of record CAJJDL010000272.1, read on the forward strand.
CACCAATTTTTGTTTTAAAATTTTTGTACAATTGTAGTATTCTTACAGTATCGGAATAAGCGTGTGCATTATTGTACAATGAGGTCAACCAGATCACTCCAGAAAAATTTTTACGTACAGACTTTTCAAGGTTGCTAATTTCGTTTCTAGCGTCTTCATGAAATCCAGTGGCAGTTAGTTCGACACTACGTGAATAGTGAAATTTGGCGATAGGCGATAGTGTAGGATTATTAATTGATATCTTCTGGTTATTATTTAGCTTCGAGACTATTTTTTTATTCCCTTTCTCCCCAGACCGAATTCCATAATAAGTGTAAGGAAATTTAAAGTTAAGATCATTGAAAAGTTGCGTAGCTAATTCTTTTCGATTTAATTTTTCTAATGACTTTGCAGCCCAAAACATACTACTCTCAATGAATAAGCCTGATGGGTATTTTTGTGAACTTTTACCAAAGTAGTCAAATGATTTTTGAAAATCCCCTTTCGTATAATTAAGCCATCCTAGTTGCCAGGCAGCTCGTTCAGCGTATTCACTTGATCTAAAATTATGGGTTAAGGCTTCGTAATAGCTAGTCGCCTGGGAGTATCTTTTTTTTTCCTCATGCATTTTCCCAATAAAGAAACGTGCTTGATTTGCCAAGTTTGAATTGGGGTTTTCCTCGATTGAAGTTTTAAAGTATTTGAGACCATCACGGTAATAACCAGTATTCCAAAAGTTTCTACCAATATTAAATAGAGCCTCTTGAACGCGAGAATGATCTGGGAAGTGATTAATAAATTTCCTAAGAGCAGAGTTGGCGAGGTTTCGTTTGCGGAGCCCTTTTTGTGCTTGAGCTAAATAAAAATAGAATTTTCCAGGAAGTGGAGATTCAATTGCTAATAGATCGGTGACCTCGGTTACAGTTTGTTGATATTTAACGTCGCTAAGTAGCTTTCGGATGCGTCGTGTGTGTTCATCTATTGTGAGAGGTATAATGGTAATGCCCTCTACTTTAGATAACTCGTTCATATGTTCTTTTGCCTGTCTTGTAAGAGGACTAGAGGGGAAGTCAATATGCAACAAACGATATCGATTGTAGGCCTCATTTATTTTTCTAATTTTTTGATAGAGTTGACCTTGTAAATAGATTATTTCGGGTAGGTAAGATCTAAGGTTAAAAGACTTAGGAAAACTTGATATGCGTTTCTCTGTTTCCGCAAGTACACTAAGAGCATCTTCAATTTTATCGCTCTGCTCTAAAACCTTTGCTAATAAAATTTTACTTTGAGTAAAGAGAAGAGTTTCTGGAAAATTTTTATGGAGAATATTGATTTGTTCCAATGCTTCGGTATTTTTATTAGAATCCATTAATACTTTGGCTAGATGAAAACGAATATAATCTTCGATTTCTGGGTACGAGATAAGAGAGGACAAGAATACATCAATTGCCTCACTTGATTTTTTGACTTTAGTCAAACTGTGGCCCAGAAGGTAGAGGGCTCTTTTACCATCTTTTGAGTTAGGGTTTGAGGAGTGGATTTTTTGGAATAAAATCGCTGCCTGAATATAGTTCTCTTTTTGAAACTGAGATAACGCAGAGGAGTAGGTGTTGGTTTTTGCTGCTGCAGTTGGAGCAAACTCAAAAGCAAATAGGAATAAAAGAAGAACTGAAATTACTGTCTTAGGAATCAGAGAAAGAATTTTATTTCTTAGTGTAATAGGGCTATCTCGAGAATCAGCATCAATAGTTTTAGAGTCATAAAGTTTTTTAAACCAAGTGATCTGTCTCTTTGCATAATGCCTAGTATCGCGTTTAATTAAATCTATGGTTTGTTCTAGGGATTTTTTTTTGTCTAAAAAATCCACAATTTGTGAATAACCAATGCTCTGAAAGGGTTTTAGATTTTTCGAAAATCCTCCATCGATAATTCCCTTAACTTCTTCGATCCATCCATTTTTTATCATATTATCCACACGTTGATTGATATCAGTATAAAGACTTTCTCGGTCTCTCTTAATTAGGAATGTATAGATCGGGAACTCATAGTTAGATTTAGAATATGTATCATTGAATGCGGATAAACCTATTCCCGTTTGACGGTAAACTGAGACAGCTCTTTCAATGCGTTGTTTGTCAGTCGGAAGAATTTGTTTAGCGGAAGTCGGGTCGACTCCTTGGAGTTCTTTGTAAAGCACCAAGAGTCCTTTGCTAAGAGTCTCAGATTGGACTTGCTTTTTAATTTTAGGGTTGATTTGGACTGCGCAGTTATAGTCTTCGCAAAGAACTTTAAGGTAGAGTCCTGTTCCTCCTGTTATTATTGGAATTTTATTTCGTCCCACTAGATCTCTGATTAATGCTAAAGCAAGTGTTTTGAAATCAAAAGCAGTAAAATTTTCAGTAGGTTCCAGTATATCTATAAGGTGATGAGGAACTCGAGCCCTACCTTCAGGAGACACTTTAGCGGTGCCAATATCAAAGTACTTATACACTTGCATAGAGTCAGCACTAATAATTTCTGTATTAAGTTTTTCAGCTAACTCGATCGCTGTATCACTCTTCTTTGAGGTGGTCGGTCCAGCTATGATAATTAAAGGAAGCATAAATTTTTTCCATTTTCTTAGAATATAAACCATCGTCATTATAAACGAATAAAGGGGGTTCAATAATACAGTCTACTTGATGCCGCTTGACTGCCTCAATTAAAAAAATACGAGCCTCTGCATCAGGCGAACCATGTATAAAACGGATTCTTGACGGAAACAATTTATGAGAATAAAGTTTTTTCTGTACTTCATTTAGCCGGGTGGGTGGGTAAGCCATACAAAAAGTCCCTCCGTGTTTCAATAGTTTATCCGCCTTTTTAATTAATGCTTCTAATGTAATTGATAATTCGTGCCGGGCTATAGCTTTCTCATGCTTTGGATTTATACGGCCTGTATTTAATTTTCGATACGGAGGGTTTGAAACGATAATATCAAAAGATTGATTATCATCATCGATAGTAGTTTTAATGAAATCACCATGAATTAGCCTTACTCTATTAGAAAGACCATTATTTGATATATTGCTCACCGCTAAATCATAAAGAGATTTTTGGATTTCTATTCCTACAATCTCTTTTAAGTCTATTTGAATTGTTATGAGTAGTGGGATGATTCCACATCCAGTTCCAATGTCGAGCAGACGGTGCTCGCTGTATAGCTTTGCAAAATCAGCAATTAAAAATGGTTCGATGGAGTAACGGTATCCATCTTTCGGTTGCTTTATTAATAGGGTGTTTGATGAATTCAACGAGTTCATAAGCTCCTGATTACGTTTATTTCAACACTCACAATAAATTTTTTTAAAAGATTGCGACGGATGGAGGACATGTGCACTATTACCTAATGGTTGTTTTAGTGAAAAAAAAAATTGATATAATTTAATTAATGATTAAATAAAAAAGAGTTTATTTAAAAGGCCAAAAAGATAATTTAGATTTATTCAATAGAATAGCTAATAATTCTTTCTCATAAACTATAGGGTAATCACGAAGAGTTATTAAGTGTCCACTTGATTGAGATAAGAAGGGTTCGAGTACGATGCCAGAATATAAGTCGACTATATCACCAATTTTTTGCCCTGTCTCAATTTCAGCGCCGAGTTTGACCGCTGGTAAGAAAAAACCACCTGAATGGGAAACTATAAACTCTTCGTTATTTTCTTTGGTAAATTGTAATTGGTATTTTGTTGGTTTTTTAAGGTCATTCCCTAATACTCCAGTCCAGAGAAGGCTATTTACTAAACCAGAAAAAAGAGTTTCGCAAAGAGATTGGTCTAGGTGGTTTGGTTTTCCGGCAGATAAAACTACGGCTGACATCTCTTCTAGCCATTGTTTGTGAAGAGAGAGATGGAGGATGGTAGAGTTTTTAGTTCCTCGTAAAATTTTTGGTCCTAGACTACTTGCAAAGTCTTTTGTCAATCTGTCTAGATTTAAACAAGATAAATGTGGGGCATCATCATAATGACTATTAGCACTTTTAAGAATAATACCGAACTGTGAATTTTTTGTATGTTGGTAAACAGTTGCTGCGATTCTCTCAGAAATTTCACCATACTTATTCCCTGGAAAAGTAAGGTTAGTATCCAAATCGTTGAATGACCACAAACTGTTACCTTCTTGAATGGCGGGAATGTTGACTGCAGGAATAATATTTATTAGTCCGTTTAAATAATAATTGGGTTCTTTTCCTGCTTCTACGGAGTCTAAAAAATGTGTGAGCCTAGAGCAGAGATAGATTCCATTTAATTGATTGCCGTGCAAACCAGAAACAATAGAAATGGTTTCGTTGCGAGAGTTTCCTTCCCAAGAAAATTTTAATAGGTCGATTGAAGGTCCAAAGGGTGAGGGAATCGAGAGAATAGTTTCTTTCACTGTCTAGTCCATTTCTTTTAAGGCAATACGTGCTAAAAGGTCTCCTGGGTAAATAAGCGGGTGCTCTCGCAAAGTGAAAAGGAACCCATTTCTAGGTGCTGTTATTTCTTGTAAAATTTCACCATTCATGGAATCTAGAACTTTCCCGATAATATCTCCCTTAGACACATTCTTTTTCACATCTGTATTCGCAATAAAAAATCCTGGAAAATCAGACTGAAGTATAACAACTTGAGAAGGTTGAATAACTATTGGATAGTTAACTTTGGGTTGAATTTTGTCAGTTACAATAACACCGAGATGATAAAGTAGATTTAACATCCCTTTAAAAAGCTGGCTTACAAAATCTTGATTAATTCGTAAGGCTATTCCAGTCTCAATGACTAAAGTTGGTATTTTTGACTTATTTAAGTTGTATCCTAATGTTGATTCGAAAACTGGAGATGGTGGATGGACCCAAATTAGATCAACATTGCATTGGACTGCAAGTGGGATAAGTTTTTTATGAAAACCTTCTATAATTCTTATTTGAGGTACTTCTTTGAGATGCAAATTGCTAGCATGGCAATCAACTACAATATCCGCTGAGGCCTTAAGATCTTTTATCAGCGTTTCAGCAGAACTTCTTGCCAAGGAGTTGCCACTAGTATTTTTAAATTGACGATTTAAGTCGACAGACAAAAATGGCCATAATCGAACACCAATAGCAGATGCCTGTGGATTAACCGATGGGTAAATGTGGACTTCGCCAAGAAATTTTTCTGGTTGCGTATTTTGTAATTTCTTTAAATAATTAGTTAGAAGATTGCAAAGGTAAATACCTTCTAGTTCATTTCCATGGAGTCCGGACACAAAGGCGACTCGTTTAATGGGTGGTTTGTGAAATGAAGAGAAAGATTGTTTAACAACTTCTACCCTTTGACCAGATGGCGTTTGATAGGAATTGATGATTCTACTTTTCAAAAATAGATTCCTTACAGACAGTTGTTAATCTTATTTTTTTTAATATCGATTTTCATAGCGTCAATTTTTCGTTTTAGAGTATTACGGTTAATCCCGAGTGCCTTTGCGACAGAAACTTGTTTCCCAGCATATTTGTTGAGCATAACTTCAAATAGGTTTTTTTCTATTAATTGAATTAGGTTCTCGTGGATATTTTCGTGCTGGATCTCTTGATTTTTTAGGAGATAATCTTGTATCAATAGCTTGAAGCGATTTTCAAGTTGGTCGTCAGCTTCTAAGGTATTTTGATCTGCTATGAGAAGGTGATCTGGAAGGTGCTCGGAAAGAATTGGTCCTGTTCTTGCTAGAACCACTGCACGTTTAATAACATTCTCTAATTCACGGATATTTCCTCGCCAGGAGTAGCTATTAAGAATTTTTTCTGTTTCTGGGGAAAGATAAAACTCGTCTCGGTTTAAGTCAGTTTCGCATTTTCTTAAAAAATGGTTTGCCAAAAGAGTTATATCTTCTTTTCTGTCACGAAGAGGTGGTATTAAAATATGAATGACGTTGAGTCGATGGAATAAGTCTTCGCGGAAGAGTTTTTTCTCCATCAATTCCTCTAAATTTTGATTGGTAGCGGAGATAATTCTTACGTTTGCCTCAAGAGGTTGCTTCCCACCAATACGATAAAAGTCTTTATTTTGCAGGACACGAAGAATTTTTGCTTGAAGTTGGGGCTCCATATCACCAATTTCATCTAAAAATAGTGTTCCTCCTTTCGCTAATTCAAACTTACCTTTTTTTTGATCGATTGCCCCAGTGAAAGATCCTTTTTCATGGCCAAACAATTCAGATTCGAGTAGTTCTCTTGAAATAGCAGCGCAATTGATACATATAAATGGTTGATCCGTTCGTTTAGAATAATGATGCATAGCTCCAGCGACCATCTCTTTTCCGGTTCCACTTTCGCCGGTAATGAGAACTGCGAGATCAGACGCAGCAGACTTTCCGATAGTTTTAAAAATATCTTGCATGGATTTACTTTTCCCTATGATCGACCCAACGGAATACGAGTCTATTTCTTTTAGCCCTTTTTGCGTTCGAGGAGTCTGGGATTCTATGCTTAGCTGCGCTTTGTGAGCTAGAGCATAAACAGTCTCAAAATCAAATGGTTTGCTAATGTAGTCATAAGCACCTATTTTCATAGCTTCAATAGTATTATTCATTGTGTCTTGAGCTGTCATGATTACAAATTTTATTTTTGGAGCTATTTCTCTAGCTTCTTTAAATAAATCAAGTCCACTCATCCCACTCATGAAGATATCTGAAAAAACTAGTAAGTATTCGTGTTTATTAATTCTGAGAAGAGCGTCTTCAGCATTCGAGGCAGTGTGGACGAGATAGTTTTTTTTCTCTAGAGCCTTTGTGAATATACGCCGTATGCTTTCTTCGTCATCGACAATAAGAATTTTATGAGATTTATTCATCAGGTGATTCTATCACTTTCTATTTATGGGTAAAAATACTTGTACCACTGTGCCAATGTTTTTTTCTGAGGTTACTTTAATTTTACCGCTATGACTTTCTATGATTTTAAGCGAGATCGTCATTCCTAATCCAGTGCCTCGCTTCTTGGTGGTAAAAAAAGGAGTGAATAAATTTTTCTTAGTTGTCTCATTCATTCCAACTCCTGAGTCAGTAATTTTTATAACTATATTACTTGTAAGTAAGGCGTTATTTATTTTTCTCAAGGTATAATTATTATTAAACTCGGTAGTTATGGTGACTTGTCCTCCTTTAGGTGAAGCTTCGACTGCATTTTTGACTAAGTTGAGGAACACTTGCTTGAGCCCATCTTTATTTGCTTCGATAGTTGGAAGGCTAGGGTCATAGACTTGAATGAATTTACCTTTTTTCTTTTTAAGAGATTCTCCTTCAAGTGCAAGGATTTCCTCAAGTACTTGGTGAATATTAGTTTGATTAAAATTCTCAGAAGAAGGGTGAGATAGATCCATCATCTTCGTTACCAGTCGGTTAATACGATCGACTTCTGCTATTACGATTTCTATATACTCACGTTGGTCACTATCCTGAAGATCCTTTAGAAGGAGTTGTGCTGATCCCCTAATGCCACTTAGAGGGTTCCGAATTTCATGCGCCATTCCAGCAGAAAGAGTTCTGAGTGTTGCTAGATATTCAACTTGCTGTGAATCTTCTAGGAGCTCTTTGGTAAAAGTATTATCCTTTATAAGAATGACGCCAGTAGATCTTTCATCACGACCCTTTATAATCGGCGAAAAAGTGAGGTTAACGGGAAAATATCCATTGTTTGATTTGCGAAATCCAATTGCTTCCATATGGTGGTATGGGGTTCCATCTACAACAGCTTGACGTATATGCCCAATTACTTTAGGTTGATTGGGAAATATTTTTTCGAGAAATAAACCTTCGAAAGAACCTTTTGAGCGTTGAAATATTTCTTCCGAAGCCTGATTCACCATAATTATTTTAAGGTCGTCTGAAATAATAAAAATTCCATCAATCAGAGAGGTGAAAATATTTTGATAAAATTTTTCAGATTCCGCCATCTAGCCGCCATAAGTTTTAGGTAGAGGTTTTGGTGCGAGGTTTTTTGCTGCCAGAATAAGAATTTTTCTGTGACGGTTTTTTGGAGATAGTCTGAGCTTTTGCTTTTTCTCCAGTGGCTGGTGCCGGCGAAGCAGGGGTAGCTATGTCGCCCGATTTATCTCCTGTAGAATTTTTATTGGCATCAGTTGTTTCACCTGTAGAATTCTTATTGGCATCAGTTTTAGCACCCTTACTTTCAGACTCCCAGCCTTTTTTTCTAGCATCTGATGGGTATTCTGACGTGAACCAACCGGATCCTTTAAAAATAAACCCAGAGGCAGAAACTAAGCGATGTACCTTTCCTTTGCAACTAGGCTTATTACATTTTTTTAGTGGTTTAGACGAAATCGATTGCATAGCCTCAAATACTGTATTACATTTTTCACATTCATATTCGTAAATAGGCATCTATATTAAAACTCCCGATAAACAGAGGTGATTGATTTATGTTGCTTAGAGTATAATTAGCTCGATTGAAAAGTTATAAGGAGCACAACATAATCAAAGAGTTAGTTATACCTCTGTTAGCCACTTTTTAAATTTAGTGTGTTTTCCTCGAACAATTTCAAAGAACATTTTTTGTATACTAGTTGTGGTTTTACCTCTTTTACCATTGCCGATTGTTCGGTTATCGATTTCACGAACAGGAGTGATTTCCGCTGCGGTACCTGTTAGGAAAACTTCATCGGCTATGTAAAGTTCGTCTCTAGTGATAAACCCTTCATCAATTTCTATTTTTAAATGTTTTGCGATATCAAAAACAGAATCACGTGTAATTCCTTCTAAATTTGAACATGACAATGCAGGTGTCTTAAGTCGACCTTTTGATAAAAGAAATATATTTTCACCAGAACCTTCGGAAACATAACCCTGGGGGTCGAGCAGAATTGATTCGTCATAGCCATCTCGTACGGCTTCAGCTTTAGCAAGAATCGAATTTACATAATATCCGCAGGCCTTGGCCCTAGTCATTGTTATATTAACATGATGTCGCGTAAATGATGAAATCCGAACTCGGATACCATTGTTGATCCCGTCATCTCCTAGGTAAGCCCCCCACGGCCAGGCTGCAATAGCAGCACGAACATCAACTCCATTTGGGTTAAGACCCATTTGGTTATGGCCTAGGAAGACAATTGGACGAATGTAGCACTCAGCTAGTTTGTTTTTTTTGACCACTTGTAAAATAGCAGTATGGATTTCTTTTTTAGAGAAAGGAATTTCAATGCCCAGTACAATAGCCGAATTAAATAATCTGTTAACGTGTTCCTGTAAACGGAAAACAGCAGATTTCTTGCTTTTTATTTGATAGCAGCGAATACCCTCAAACACACCTAATCCATAGTGTAGAGTATGCGTGAGGACATGAACATTAGCATCATGCCAAGGAACAAACTTTCCATCCATCCAGATTTTTTCTGTTTTTTTCAACTAAAAGCCTTTCTAAGTCAAATTTGACATATGTTAAACCGCCATAATATTAGGCGTTTCTCTTAAAATCAAGACAATAAATAATTGACATGTTACTATGGGTTTGATAATTTCTTCCCTTGCTCATTATGGGCCGCT
>CAJJDL010000273.1 GCA_905182935.1 uncultured Nitrospinaceae bacterium
AATCACGCTACTTAAATGCTATTGAGTTTGGTGCAAGACAAACAAAGAAAGGTGTGTCGGCAAAGATATGGGGTGTTAGGAAAGTTTACCGTGGCGCATTCATAGGGAGTGAAAAAAAATCAGGTAAGCAGTTGGTCTTTAAAAGTCTAAGACTAATTCAAGAAGAATTAAAGCTCTTCATGGCGCTTCATTACCAAGAGAGTTTGAACGACAAGACATGGCTAAACTATTTAATAAGAAAATCAAAGCACGGTTCCCAATTTGATTTAAACGGGCACTGGATTTTCATTTGATGAAAGCAAGGGGAAGATTGTGAAAAGTCCTCCGTGGCAAAACAAATTCACTTGGAGGAGACTAAGTTCCAGATCATCAGAAACGCCACGGAGGAAGTTTGATTTAATGATGGAAGAGGGTTTAGTTAATACTCTGGGCTTCATTCCACTGTCGTTCTCTCAAACGAACTTCATCTTTCCTGTCATACAGTTTGCGGCAGTTAATACAGTACCTAGCATCGTTCAATGTAGTCTGGAATGTGTTGGTTGATAGGCAGCGAGGACAATTTGTAGAGCAGGATTCTATTTTTGGTTTTAATTTAAAAATCATTGTTAACTCCATAATGGTTTTTATCTTTATGATCTACTGATAGTGCAAATTGCGTTCCCCTATCGATATAATTTGTAATATCTAATGGGAATGTTTGGTAACACCTTTAAATGAAACAGTTTAAGGTGCTTGGTCGGTCTTACCCTTTGAGGGTCGCAGCGGGCGAGAAACAGCTAGGTTTTTGACATGGGAGTTAGTGCACTTTACGATTGAAAAACGTTTTCATCTTGTATCCAATGAACCACAGAAAATCAATAAGTCTGCATCTTAATATCCAGTACTTCTGTGCTCGATAATGCACCAGCATTATGGGGAGGATTGGTTTATTCATCGGTTTTAAAGATTGCATCTAAAAATATAAACAATCCAATAAAGGCAGAACTAATAGTTAGTAATACAAATATTTCAGTCATGTACTACCTCTTAAAACACAGAACATTATTTAGACGTATTAGTGAAGTCCCCCAAAAATTACTAGTACAGCGGGACTAGTAGGATACGGAGGACTCCACTAATACGCAGACGCAGACAATATCAATGTAACGCATACTAATTAATTAGAAATTAAGTGGCGGTTAATTATTAGTAATGAATTTTTTTTAACTTTCAGGAGTAATCGAAATCTCTTGTATAATAGATTTAATAGGCGTGCGCTCCAATTCATCATTGAGGAAGGAATTACCATGATTGCAAAAAACAAGGTCGTCAGTTTGAACTACTGCTTGAAAGACACACAGGGTGAAGAACTCGATAGGGCAGATGCGGACAAACCAATGAAATATATTCACGGTGGGGGAACAATTATTTCTGGTTTAGAAAATGCTCTTGACGGCTTAAAGTTAGGGGATAAAAAGGAGGTGACAGTAAAACCAGAAGAAGGTTATGGTGAAATCGTATCCGAACTTAGAATGAAGGTCGAGCGAAATAAGCTTCCCGCTGGTCAAGAGCTCACTGTTGGAATGGAACTCACTGGGGAACATGGCGATGGGGAAAAATATGCGTTCCATATCGTTGAAATAAAAGGCGACGATATTTACATGGATGGCAATCACCCGTGGGCAGGAAAAACTCTTCATTATTCCGTCGAAGTCATGGAAATTCGCGACGCGACAACTGAGGAATTAGAGCACGGCCATGTCCATGGTGAAGGTGGTCATCACCACTAAAACGGAGGTAACAACATGACAATCTGTCCTATAGCATTGTTGGTTGGTTGCGAAAAATGTCCCGCATTCAAATTCTGTCCACTTACTACCGTACTTGGCGATCAGGAAAAAATGGAAGAAGGTTCAAGTCGAAGAGCCGATTTATACAATCAAATAAAAAAAGCAAAAGCAACGACTGACGAAGAATCTAAAGATGTTTCTCCTATGACGTTAGCACAAGATCGTGATAATAAATGGGAAGACAAATCCTCAGCCGCAGATGACCATCTTGATAAAATGGATGACCTAGAAAAAAATAAAACCGAAGAGTCTGGGAAGGAATAAACAATGACCAAATTATGATCACTATTCAGTGGATAGTTTATATGGTCGTTGTTTGTTCTGCTATTTTTGGAATTATTTTTCTTCTTTATACTTTTATAACTAAGCAAGTGGCTAAGCAAACGGATAAGCATAAAGAAAAAATTAATTTTATTCGGTCGCTTATAAGTTTTATAGCGGAGAATTTAAAGAAGTAAGTTATTTTTTTAGATTATACATATATTGTGACACTCGTTGCGTGTTGTGTCACTAAATGCTAAGAAGTGCCTATCAAATTGGCACAAACTTGGCACAGTATTTTTTTATACTGATCTTCCAACCCCTTCCATCGAGTACCCAAAAAACTCCTACAAATAGCTCTCACTAATATTGGATTTTTATTTGATGAAAGCAAGAGGAAGTATTGGTTAAGTCTGTGTTAGTTCATACAAAAAGGTATAAACAGAAAGTGGAAGTTGCGTAGCATATTGTGGAAAGAACTTTATGAAACCGTGCAGTAATACCCAAGTGGTGAAGAGATATAAAATGAATTTTACAGTCTTATCCATAGCTTATTGTAACATCTTTAAAAAGAACACTTTAAGGTACTTTGGTCGGTCGTACCCTTTGAGGGTCCCAGCGGGCGAGAAACAGCTAGGCTTTAGACATGGGAGTTAGTTCACTCTTAGGGTCGTTTAGGGATTATAGCAAAACAAATTATCGCTATACCCAAAGTCGCTAATGGGTAGGGAGAGTCGGTCGTAACCATCAGAAAACCAGAAGTAGCAATAATTACGACAAGGATTCCTCTGAGAATAACATTGTTCATTGCGTGAGATAGGTGAACGGGAAGCTGTTGTGTCACTATATGCCAAGAAGTGCCTATGAGATTGACAGAAAACTGACACAGTAATTTTTTACTGTTCTCGACCCCCACCCCCCCCCCACCCCTAAGAGAGGCTCCCCCCTGTAAACATTAGCTTGGAGCTATATGTACGTTGTCTGAAAATTAATCATCTCTCATCGCAAGTGACTTGCAATCCTTCTCTTTCACCACTACGCAATGATGTAAATTTCATCCTTAAAACTCTTCTTGAGCGGAAGAAATAATTTACTTCGACCGATATTTATTTTTTAGCTCTTCTTGTTTATTTTTTTTAAGTTCTTCCTCTGCATACTTTTGGTAGCTATCCTCAACCTCAACCACCATTGTAGTTGGAACAACCTTTTGGTCGCCAAGTAAGTTAGAGAGTGGACAGAGTAAAAGAAAAGCGGGACATTTTTTACAACCAACATACAATGCTATTGGACAGATTGTCATAACGAAACCCCCTTTAG
>CAJJDL010000274.1 GCA_905182935.1 uncultured Nitrospinaceae bacterium
TGATAAAGGCTTTTTGCTTTTATATTGAACGCTGGGATACTTTTACGCCTCATTTTTAAACATTTGGCCTGTGATTAAGGCTAAATAAAAAATGAGTAATCAAAAACAGAAACCCAAGGCCTTAGAAATCGGAAGTTAATTTTTTATGGATGTAGGAAGGGTAGCACAGAGGGAGTACTTTCTTGAAATTCCTAACTTTGCTTACTTTTGCTTTATGTCAAAAAAATAGAATTAAAAACTCTAACAGTACTTTGATGTGTGAAATTAAGAAGATATATCTACTAGATATATTTAGTTAATAAAAAAAAATTAATGGTGGGTTAATACAGATTTAATTCAGGGGTTTCATAATGGTTTAATAACAATTCATGGGTTTTTTTAGATTATCCATGGCATGAAATAAATTAATTTTATTAACTGGAGTGACCCTTTACCGACACCAAGGAGATATTGTGAATAGAAAAATAGTTTCGTTAATAATGTTGCTGATTGCTTTTTTATTAATCTCAAACGCTAATGCTGCTGATATAAAAGCAGTGAAAGTAAATGGTGATATCCCAACACAACCTGATGATCCCTTTTGGTCAGAGCGTTATGGTCCAACAGCATTGAAGCACGTCATCATTGATATGGATCCTCAAATGATAACAAATCCAATGTGGCCAAATCCATCAACTAAATATGTGTTTGTTAAGGCTGCGAGCAATGGCAAGGAAATAGCGGTTCATTTAGAGTACAACGATCCTAGTCGAAATGATATTATGGTTCAGTCTCAGCAATATAAAGATCAAGCAGCAGTTATGTTTCCGGTTAATCAGACTGGTGACGAGCCTCCTTTTACTATGGGTGGTGACGGAGAGCGCGTTAACATATGGCAGTGGAAAGCTACCTGGAATAAAGAAGGTGCAGGAAAAGGTGGCAACAACGCTATGCAAGATGTAGAGGATCAGTATAAGTATATGGCAATGGGATCAGGTTCTTTCTATATGTATGAGCCAGATGGGAAGTTGTCCGGTATTGATACGGTTCACGGAAAGCCTGGTACTAAAACAGGTTCTTATAAAGAGCGTGGAGCGGGTGATATCAGTAAACGGTCTACTAATATCGACTTTGGAATGGGTAAGAGCGAAGGTGTTTTTAATGATGGTCGCGCTACCGGTAATATTCTTTCTGATGCAAGTTTACGAGTGTCAGCAGTAGAAGATTTGAACGCTGAAGGTTTTAGTACATTAACCACCCAAGCTCATCAGGATGTCCAAGGTGAAGGTAACTGGAGAAACAACCGATGGTCAGTTGTATATAAACGTGCCTTAACTACAAGTGACGAAAATGATACTCAGTTCAAAGGCAGTAAGACGCCTATGGCAATTGCTATCTGGAATGGTGGTAATAAAGAAAGAAATGGACAGAAGGCTGTTACACAATGGAATACACTGCACTATTAACATTACTGAATTAAGTAAATTGTAATTTTCAAACTTACCCTGGCATTAAGCTTCTTTAAGCTTAAAGCTGGGGTATTTTTTTGTTGCTTATATGTTGAGTCTGTTTAAAAATCACTTTAACAATTTAAATAAACTTATAACGTCTACAGTGATTATGAAAGATAAAATAAAAATCGGAGTAAGTAGCTGTTTGCTAGGTGAAGAAGTCCGTTGGAACGGAGGTCATAAACAAGATCGTTATGTTCAGGGAATTTTAGATAAATATTTTCACTATGTACCTACTTGTCCAGAAGTTGATGTGGGAATGGGAATTCCTCGGGAAACAGTTGCACTTTATGGAACTCTTGAAAACCCGAAAATGATAAGTAAGAAAAGCCAAACGGATTGGACAAAAAAGATGAACGATTACATGAAAGATCGTATCAGCGAATTGGGTAAATCTAGTCTATGTGGCTATATTTTTAAAAGTAAGTCGCCTTCATGCGGTATTGGCCGAGTTCCTGTTTATTCTGAGTTTGGGAGTAATAAAGTTAGGCATGGCCCTGGTATGTTTGCCAATTCATTTATTAAGGCCTTGCCGTTGATTCCGGTTGAAGATGAAGGAAGACTGCATGACCCTGTGATTAGGGAAAATTTTATTGTTCGAGTATTTTGTTTCAATAGACTTCAAACTCTCCTAAGAGAGTCTTTTTCTATGGGA
The DNA here is from genome assembly GCA_905182935.1 of uncultured Nitrospinaceae bacterium. Taxonomy (GTDB): domain Bacteria; phylum Nitrospinota; class Nitrospinia; order Nitrospinales; family VA-1; genus Nitromaritima. The sequence continues at coordinate 2,146 of CAJJDL010000274.1, forward strand.
AAGTTGGTGAGTTTTCATACTAAGCATAAGTTTTTAATTTTATCTCATAGTAAAAAACAATATGATGCTATGGGTAAACTAGTTGCTACTGGTAAATCATTGAACCGAACGGAGCTTAAAGCTAGTTATGGTAGTTTGTTTATGGAAGCATTGACTTATAAATCGACTCCGAAGAAAAACACAGATGTGCTACTGCATATGATGGGTTTTTTGAAGAAAGTTCTAACCCGCGAGGAAAAGGAAGATATTCTAAGCACGATTGAAGACTATCGCATAGGGTTGCTCCCACTTATTGTTCCTGTGACCTTGATACGCCATCAGGTAAAAAAATATCATATTGAATATTTACTTGATCAAGTATATTTAAACCCACATCCTAAAGAGCTAATGCTTAGGAATCATGTCTAGTATTCTTTAATGCTTTATGATCGATCACTTTGTTGGCTTAGGAGAGACCTGCGCTTGCAGGATAATACGGCTTTGTCTGCCGCCACTAATAATTCAAAAAAAGTATTTGTAGTTTTTATTTTTGATGTTTTTATACTCCAAAAACTAAAAGATAAAGACGATCGAAGGGTTACTTTTATTGTGCATTCTTTGAGAGAGCTATCATCTAAACTTCAAGCAAAAAAATCTGATTTATTAGTTCGCGTAGGAAACCCGATCGAAGAAATTACAAAGCTTGCTAACCAACTTCAAGTTAATGCGGTTTTTGCAAATAAAGATTACGAGCCTTATGCAAAAATAAGAGACTTGAACGTTTTAAAAAACCTTTTAGTTAGTGGTATTGATTTTAAGTCTTACAAAGATCAGGTTATCTTTGAATACCCTGAAATTATTTCGGGTCAAGGTAGACCCTACCGTGTTTTTACCCCTTATAAAAATAACTGGTTAAAGAACCTAGGATCCGGTCATATAGCTAATCAAGTTGTGAACTTC
>CAJJDL010000275.1 GCA_905182935.1 uncultured Nitrospinaceae bacterium
AGGATTTTTCCGCTAACATGAGATTTTCCCTTATCATGTGAAAAAAAGGCCCCTGGAGAGCGATGCATCTGACTAACAATAACTCGCTCTATACCGTTAATCATAAAAGTTCCGTTATGACTCATCACTGGCATTTCACCCAAAAATATCTTCTGTTCTTTCACCTCTCTCACAGCATTACTAACTACCTGCTTGATTTTTTGACTACCAATCACCTCAATTACATCTGGTGTAATCTCGGTGCGCGCTGGGAAAAGAACCTTGCCTGTTGCCGGACTTTTAAGATCTTCCAAGATATACCTACCCTGCATACCTTTTAAATTTTTAGCAGTAATATCAATCGTTTCCCGATCAAACAGCACCAGCTGTACCATTATTTTTATTGGCTCAGAGTAACTCAATCCTTTCTGACGGCATTCGCGTAACTTATACTTTGTCAACAGGGTGACCTCCCGCCCACACTTTTCACAAACTACACCAGGACCACCCAACTCTGAATAATCACCGCAACCACACTCCCAAGTCCCCACCTCAAGACCAACATATCGAATCTGCGAGTTTACATTAAGGTCCGAAATTGGAAACACATCCTGAAACACTTCTTCCAAGCCCTTCTGCTTTCGAAGCTTAGGAGCAATATCTGCTTGAAGAAAATATTCAAACGATTTTTTTTGAACTTCAATGAGATCAGGAATATCTATTACTTGTGGTATCTTGGCAAAGTTCTGCCTTACTCTTAAACTTCCCGCAATACGCTGCTCAGAAATATTTTTTGACATACTTACCAACCTTATTTTAAAGGAGTTATAAAAGAGCGAACCAAACTAAAAAAGACAAAACAAGCCATCGCAAGAGGACCTATTTTACCTCAACCGTTCCCCCAGCCGCTTCAATTTTTTGCTTAATCTCATCAGCTTCCTCTTTTTTCACACCTTCTTTAATAGGTTTTGGCGCAGCCTCAACTAAGTCCTTAGCATCTTTTAATCCTAGACCCGTTATCGCGCGCACTTCTTTTATCACCTGAATTTTCTTATCTCCTGCAGCTGTAAGAACAACATCAAACTCTGTTTTTTCTTCAGCAACAGCAGCACCGGCTCCCGGTGCAGCAGCAACAGCGATAGAAGGCGCAGCGGCCGTCACCCCATATTTCTCTTCCAACTCCTTAACAAATTGAGACATCTCTAAAACTGTCATATTATCAATAAAGGAAACAACATCTTCTTTAGCAACGGTCATCACGACCTCCTTTCAATAAAAAAATTCTCATATGAACTATAAATTTACAATAAATCCTAAAACCCGATTCGCCTACATGCAAAGACCGAGAAGAGCAATCAACTAGTTTCTTTTTTCTCTCGAACAGCATCAAGTGTACCAACAAGCTTACGCAACAACGAAGAAAACACTCCCGCAAAGTTAGTCGTCGGCCCCTGAAACACAGACAACATTTGCGAAATTAACTCTTCCCGCGAAGGTAAATCCGCTAGTGCCTGAACCTCTTCCGAGGAAACCCTTTTCCCTTCAACTGTTCCACAAAGAACTTTAGGAGATTTAACAGCACCTGATTTAGCATAGTCAGCCAAAGCTCTAGCTGGAGCAATCGCGTCATCAAAACCAACCACTATAGAAATCGGCCCCTTCAATACTTCTCCCAAGACCTCACTATCGGTATCTTTCAAAGCCCTTCTAGCTAAAGTGTTTTTCACAACCCTAAATTCCACCGAACGACTTCGCATATGAACACGTAATGCCGAAATTCCTTCCGCATCTATACCTTGGTAATTTGTCACCACAACAGACTTAGCCCGAGAGAAAATATCATGCAACTCTTTTACCGTCTCAATCTTCTCTAAATTTGCCACAAAATCACCCCTATTAAACTAGATAAATCAATAAACCACTCACCTATACAAAAAAATAACTAGGCCAAACTCCTTTTATACTTATTTTAAAGAAGCTAGCTAAATTAGTTAACCGAAAAAGCAACTTTTATACCAATTCCCATCGTAGACGACAGTGAAATACTCTTCACATATCTACCCTTACTCGAAGAAGGCTTTAAACGCACAATCTCTGCCATTAAGGCATTAAAATTTTCAGCCAAGTCTTCGCTAGAAAAACTAACTCTCCCGACCGGAGCGTGAATAGTTCCAGCCTTATCAACTCGAAAATCAACTTTTCCCGCTTGAATCTCTTCAATAGCTTCCTTAACTCCAAATGTGACCGTGCCGGTTTTTGGATTAGGCATCATTCCTCGAGGACCCAAAATCTTAGCAACTCTACCCACCAAACCCATCATATCTGGAGTGGCCACAACACGGTCAAACTCCAACCAACCATCCTGAATTTTTTTCAGGAGATCCTCGCCACCCACATACTCTGCACCAGCCTCTTTAGCCTCAACCTCCTTCTCGCCCTTAGCAAATACCAGCACACGAAACTTCTTTCCTGTCCCCCTTGGAAGCATCACACTTCCCCGTATATTTTGATCTGCCTTTCGCGAGTCAACCCCCAAAAGCACAGCAATATCTACCGACTCATTGAACTTTACTTTTGCCGTTTCTTTTGCCAAAGAAACAGCGTCCAATAAATTATATTCTTTCAGCACATCCACTTTCTCAAGGGCTGCCTTCATTCTCTTACTGTGTTTTGCCATTTACTATTCTCCCAGTCTAGTCAACCCTCAATCTTAATCCCCATACTCTTCGCAGATCCTTTAATAATTCGCATCGCCTGTTCGGTGCTATTTGCATTAAGATCCTCCATTTTGGTTCTAGCTATCTCCCGTACCTGCTCATCCGTAACTGTACCCACGAATTCACGACTAGGATTAGAGGAACCTTTTGCTATATTCGCAGCCTGCTTAAGAAGAACTGCCGCGGGAGGCGACTTCGTAATAAAAGAAAAGGTTCGGTCCTTATAAACTGAAATCACTACAGGAATAATCAACCCTTCTTTCCCCTGAGTCTCCGCATTAAACGCCTTACAAAAATCCATAATATTTACACCATGCTGACCTAAAGCTGGCCCAACAGGAGGTGACGGAGTTGCTTGCCCTGCCGGAATCTGTAATTTAATTAGAGCTGTCGCTACTTTTGTTGCCACTTAGTTCCTTTCTAAACTATTTTCATTTCAAATAACTAAAATCCATCAAACACTCTCAACTTGAGTAAACTCTAATTCAACCGGAGTCGCACGACCAAAAATAGAAACCATGACCTTAACCTTACCCTTGTCTTGATTAACTTCGTCCACAATACCGTTAAAGTTTACAAACGGACCATCAATTACACGCACACTTTCACCCTTCTCAAAAGCAAACTTAGGCTTAGCTGCCGATGTCTTTCCACTAATTTGTTCCTTAACAACCTCCACCTCTTCCTTAGACATCGGAACAGGTATTCCACTAGCCCCAAGAAAACCTGTGACTTTCGAGGTATTTTTAATCATATACCAGACATCCTGAGACATCTTAACGCTAATCAAAACATACCCAGGAAAAAACTTTCTCGACGAAAACTTCTTTTTCCCTTTTCGAACCTCAACAACTTCCTCGACAGGAACAATTATCTCACCCAGGTCTTCCTTCCTCTCGGAACGCTCAAACTGCTCCATAAGGTTAGTCCTGACCTTTTGCTCAAAACCTGAGTACGTGTGAATCACATACCAATCTTTATCAACAATATCTCCTTCAACATTTTCAACATTAAGCACTAAAAATAACTCCAATAATTTTAGACAATAGCATATCAACGAGCCCCAAGAACAGAGCCATAATAAAAACTACTACAAGAACCACCACTGTTCCCCCTATAGCCTCCTTCTTAGTCGGCCACGTGACTTTCTTAACTTCGCTCCTAACCTCAGATAAAAATTGAATCGCCTTAGTTACCATCAATAATCACTCACAACTCATTTAAATAATTAATACAGGCCAGGAGGGACTCGAACCCCCAACATTCGGATTTGGAGTCCGACGCTCTAGCCATTAGAGCTACTGGCCTATCCGAATTCCAAAACGGCTAAAAACCCAACTCCAAATCAACCCAAAATCTTAAAGACCCCAACCAATCTTAACACCAAAATACTATCGACCCTCACACCTACTTAGTTTCCTTGTGAGACACATGCTTACGACAAAACCTGCAATATTTTTTAAACTCCAAACGCTCCGTCGTTAGTTTTTTATTCTTGGTTGTTGAATAATTTCTGCGTTTACATTCCGTACAAGCCAAGCTAATAATATCTCTCATAACTTTATAACCTAATTTATTTTTCCCCAGACCAATTTAAAAACCATTTCAACACAACCAATCCTAAAGAACTGGTCATAAAAAAACTTATCTCACCCAAACAAAGAAATTCTAAAAGCCCACAATCGGGATTGAACCGATGACCTCTTCCTTACCAAGGAAGTGCTCTACCACTGAGCTATGTGGGCATCGGATCCAAATTAAACCACAACCCCTCCACTCTTAACACTAAGGGTGGAGCGGGAAACCGGACTCGAACCGGCGACCCTCTGCGTGGAAGGCAGACGCTCTAGCCAACTGAGCTATTCCCGCACTGCCCTAAATATCTGGGGAGGGAAGGATTCGAACCTTCGAAGGCTGAGCCGACAGATTTACAGTCTGTTCCCTTTGACCACTCGGGAACCTCCCCGTATTTAAATGGAGGATAACTTAACGCACAGCCTCACCCGCCATCAGACGGCAATACCTAAATAACAATAACTTTCAACCAGGCCAACACCTCCTAGGACTTCCCCTCTAATTCATGCCAATGTAAGATGGAGCTGGCAAAGGGACTCGAACCCCCGACCTGCTGATTACAAATCAGCTGCTCTACCAACTGAGCTACGCCAGCACAGCAAAGAAAAACGCTTATATTACAAAGCTTCTCAGCGGTCTGTCAACAAAAAACTCTCTATTTTATAAAGTTTTAAGTAATGCTATAGATTTGAATTTTAAATAGGAAATGAGGTAAAAAATTTCACCAATTTACTATCATAGCATTTGCTGGGTAAATTTTGAACAAAAATATTAACTTTATTTGTTTTTTTATTCTACCTATATTTTCCTTAATAACCAACAAATTTAAACAGAAATAATTATACTATTACTAATTTAAA
>CAJJDL010000276.1 GCA_905182935.1 uncultured Nitrospinaceae bacterium
TAATAGAGATACTTTAAGTATTTTTTATCAAGAGCCAGATGGGCAACCTCAATTAGTTTTAAAAATTTCAAACAAGGACAAGAATTCAAAGGAAGCTCATGCATTTGCCCGCGCCATGAATGTGACACCTGGTCAAACAAAATTTATTCTTAATTATTTCCCTAACCCTGATCAAAAAAAACATATCCGAATTACTCCAAGGTCTTTTCTTGGTGTTATGTTTTATTTATGCCAGTCTATTGAAGTTCCAGAGCAAGATGTGAAAAATGGTAAGGTTACTTTAACTCATGATAGTAATGGTGATAGATTTGATTGGTCCAATGTCACAGGGGATCTTTTAACTATTAAATTTAGTAAGGAAAAGCCTTTTCGATCATCGACGTACATCTCTTATAGAGATACATGGTTTTATATTGATGATATTGACTTAGAATCTAAGTCTACTTTTCAACTATTAATGCAAATATATTCTCTTCAATCGGGTTCTATAAAAAGTTCTGAGCCTATACTTACCATTGGTGTTGGTAGAAACTAGTTGTTTGATTATTTCATCTGCATTGAATATATATTCATAATAAAAAAAGTTTAAATACGTGGATAACACTAATCAAAAGAAGTTATTTGGCACACTTGTTTTAAATAAATTTTACTTTCCCTTAATGGCGCTCATTATTTTCATGTCTTATGGGTGTGCTCAATATGGTCCTAATCATATAAAGAGTGAAAGAAGCTCCTATAATCAGGCTATTCAAAAAACTAATAATGAGCAGCTAATTCTTAACCTTGTTCGTTTAAAGTATCGTGATAATCCATTATTTATGGAGGTGAGTAACCTTGCATCTCAGTTTACTATACAAAATAAAATTGGATTAACGACTAAATTACAGGCAGAGGCTACGGGCGTTTTCACCCCTAACTCTGATGTGTATATTGAAGAGAGACCAACGATAAGTTACTCGCCTTTACACGGAGAAAGTTTTGTTAAAGGCGTGTTAACAGCTGTTTCTTTGAAATCAGTGGTCCTTTTATTCAACTCTGGTTGGAGTATCGAACGGATTTTCAAGCTTTGTATACAGAGGTTAAATAATCTTAAAAATGCACCAAGTGCTTCGGGTCCAACTCCTAAAATTGCTCCCAATACTGACCAGTTTTTTACAGCGGTTAGATTCTTGCGTACTATTCAAATTAAGGGGGGCTTAAACATAAGTTATAGAGTAAATAGTGGTGTGGAAGAGTTAGTCATTACTATTTTAGATAAATACAAAGATACAGATTCAGTAATTAAATTTGCCCGCGCAATTAATGCGTCTGTTGGCACAACAAATTTTGTGTTTAGTGCACCGAGTTCAAATTCGACACAGTCAATGGAGATTGTTACCAGGTCATTATTGGGTATCATGTTTTATCTTTCACAGGGCATTGAAATACCAAATAAGGATATATTAGATGGGAAGGTTACACTTACAAAAAAAACAAACGGTGACAACTTTGACTGGAAAGAGATTACAGGAGAGTTGTTGAATATAAAGTATAGTTTGACAGCCCCAGGCGATAGCGAGGTTGCTATTTTTTATCGAGACTATTGGTTCTATATCAATGATTCAGATCTTGTGTCTAAGTCCACCTTCTCACTTTTATCACAAGTTTATTCTTTACAGGCGGGTGATAACTGACCGTGTCTATTGATTTTAATTTTCTTTCGGTAGGTCTGGGATTGAGAACTTTGTCGCTTTGACTAGGTTGCTTTGTATCATGAAGCCATTGTTACCTTCCCCAATACCAGCCTTATTATAAATAAAACTAAAAATTTCATCAGCTCGTTCAGAGTCAACTATTACATCAAAAACATCGACCTCTATCCATTCACCAAAGTCATTTCCTGCTGAAGAACCAGTTCCTCTGCTGCTACTAACGTTGCCTGTTGATAAACCAGTCTCATCTTTTAAAGCTTTAACCAAGTCAAGACCTGTTCCCTTGGGAAGAAAACTGGTGATGAGTTTTGAGTTTGTGCTTGTGTCCATGGCTTAATGCTCCAAGTTTATTGGTATGATTGGTTAACCTGCAACTTTGGCTAGTACTTCTGGTGGAATATAGGTGGCTGCTTTTTCAAGTTGAGTAATATAGGCGATGCCCATACCTGGAGTATCTAGTTTTCCGGCTAAGTACATTGTCTCAAAAACTCTGTCTACTTGCTCGGTCGAAACCATGACTTGAATAACTTCTTTTTCAACTTCTACAGCGACTCCTAATATCCCGAGGCGCTCTCGCATCCCCATTCCTTTACCAAAATTTACAGTTGCTCCTTGTGCTCCTGCTTGACGAGCAGCATTAATTATTGGTTCTGCAGCTCCTCTCTGAACAACACAAGTTATTAAAGCGACATCTTTAAGTACTGTTATTTCTCTCTGAGCCATCTTTTTTCTCCCTAATTATTAAGCAGCAGATTGTGTTTTTGACCCTCTTTGTACCCAAAGCCCGGTTATTAAAACCGATACAATCGGGCATATAGATGCCATAGAAAGAATACCAAATCCTTCAACAGCCTCTACTGCGTTTCCAAAACCTAGCCCCATAGCCAAAACTAATGGGACTGTTATTGGTCCTGTTGTAACACCGGCACTATCCCAAGCAACATTTACAAACTCCTCAGAAGAAAGAGCAGTTAATATTATTCCGATCGTATATCCAATAATAACCATATAAGCAATTGGCCATTCAAATATTATTTTCATTACTCCCAAAGTTAATCCGAATCCGACTCCTATCGAGACAGCCATCATTAGTGTGTTTTTTTTGAAGGAGCCGTTAGTTAAAGTTTCTACTGTTTGGCCGAGTGCATTCAAAGCAGGTTCTGCCAAGGTAGCTCCAAAACCTAATAGCCAAGCAAACATACCAGCGATAAATATACCAAGTGCGTATGGATACAAAGGAGAGCCTGCAACAGCAGGTATGGCATTAAATGCCGCTGGCACCATACTACCCGATTGCTCACCTAACTTAGCTAGACCGTAGCTTAGGCCAACATTAAATATCATCATACCTGTTACGCATAAGACCAGTCCATATGCGAGAATACCCGGTTCTTGAACTTTTTCCCTCAAAACTAACTTAAGTACTAGAAATAAAAATATGACCAAGGGAATAATCGCTTGTGCGCCACCTTTTATTTCTGCCCAGGGGGTTAACTCGTGCCAAAGTGGCTCAGATACTATTGCTGTAGTCGCTTGAGCCGCTGCAATAATTGCTTCGGGCGTTGTCACACTAGATACATACACAGCTAGACATAACACTGCAATAATAGGGAATAGTGATGCAAGTGTGACAATTCCAAATCCGGATAGTGAAGACTCGCCTTTGCCACCTGAGGCAGCTATACCGATTCCGAGAGCCAGTACAAGAGGAACTGTTACAGGACCAGTCGTTACCGCCCCGCAGTCCCAAGCAAGTCCAAGTATTTTTGATAACTCTGGATCAGACATGCAATAGACAGTTAGAGCTATAGTCGGAACTAGAGCCATATAGATCATTGGTTTTAAACTCCAGTTGTATAGAAACCGAGCAGTTCCTAATACTGCTGCTAAGCCAACACCCATA
>CAJJDL010000277.1 GCA_905182935.1 uncultured Nitrospinaceae bacterium
AATATCAAGAAAATCAAATATACCCATCAGTTGACCTAGTTGGAAGTTTCGGTGTGAATGGATTAAGCGGTAAGGCTATCGACGTGACATCTGGAACCTTTAAAGGGCGTAGTGCTTACGGGGGAAGTTATGGGACAGCTTTAACAGATTCATTTTCGACTAATTTTTACGACTGGGAATTGGGCTTAAAATTAAGTTATCCCATTGGTAATAGATCTGCCAATGCTCAATTAACCGCTTCTCGTTTAAATAAAGCTAAACAAATTTTAAGTATAAAATCACTTGAAAAAGAGATTATTCTTGAAATCAGAGAATCAATAAGACAATTAAAAACCGACGCCAAAAGAATTAAAGCGTCTCAAATCGCAAACAAACTAGCCAAAGAAAAGTTAAATGCTGAAGAAAAGAAATTTGAAGTGGGACTCTCAACCAGTTTTAATGTTTTAGAGTTTCAAGATGACCTAGCACAGGCTGAGAGCAATCAAATTAAAACTATTATTGACTACAATCAATCGAAAGTTCGCTTTCGACAATCAATTGCAGAAACACTAATACAACATGATATAGAATTAAAAACTGATGAGAAAATATGAGAAAAATTTTATCCGTAGTCACTATCATAATTTTTGTTCTTATTGCTATTTATTTAATACCTAATAACTCCAACGGTAATTCGACCAAACTAATTGTTCCATATAAAACAGTTAAAGCCCTAAAAGGTGATCTTGTTATAAAAATTTCTGCAAAAGGAATTGTTGAACCTAATTTTAAGGTCGAAGTCAAATCTAAAGCTAGCGGCAAAGTTCTTACCTTTCCCTTCGAGGAAGGTGACTATCTCAAGAAAGGAGAAGCTCTACTTCATCTTAATAAAAATGATGAAACTAGAAGTGTTGCTAAAGCAAACGCCGACTTAAAAAGTAGTGAGGCTAGTCTAGAAATATCCAAAACCGCCCTCCTCCTTCAAAAAAATCGATATAAAACCAATCTAAAACTATCCGAGTCAGAAGTAGAAGAAGCTAATGTAAACTTGAAAGATTCTTTAGATAATAAAAATAGACAATCTGATCTTTATAAAAAAAAATATACCTCTAAAGAATCTATTGAAAAGTCTATAACTAATTATAAAGTTAACAAAGAAAACCTAACGCAAGCCATCGCAAGGCTCAGAGCTTCAAAAGATGCTATACATGATATTACTATGAAAGAATATGAAGTTGAATTAGCATCCGCGGAAGTGACTCGCCGTCAAGTTGCCTTAGATGAATCAAGCGAACGCTTAGAAGAAACTGACATTTATGCGCCCATTAATGGTGTTATTATTCAAAAACTTGTTGAAGAGGGTCAAATTATTTCATCTGGTATATCTAGTGTCAGTGGAGGTACTCCCCTAGCTGAAATCGCAGATATGTCACGAATGTTTATCATGGCAGATGTTGATGAAACCGATATTGGTGAGATCCGTGTAGGACAAAAAGTTGAAGTAACAGCAGATGCTTTTTATGGAGAAACTTTTCAGGGAAAGGTATTGCGGATTTCTCCAAAAGGAATTGTTGTCAATAGTATTACAATATTTAAAGTTAAAGTTGAAATACTTGGTGATAGCAAAAACCTACTAAAACCAATGATGAGTTCAAATGTTGATATTATTACAAAAAAAATAAAAAATACTACTTACATTGCAAGAGAAGCTATAAGAGAAACTGATGATAAACCTAATGTTGTTATCTTAACCGATGACATACCTAAAGAGATATCAATCACAGTCGGGGTTCAAACACCTATTTATGCAGAAATACTATCAGGTATTAACCATGATCAAGACGTAATCATTGGCGACTGGGAAAAACTTCTAAAAGAAACTACAGAATTAAACAGTAAAGGGTCCTCATTGAAAAAAATACTCTGGATGCTCCGCTCTTAATAAATAATTATGATTAAGACCAATAACCTGAGCAAAACTTACCGCCTGGGGAAAGTTTCTGTCCATGCGATGATTGATGTATCTATTTGTATTCAAGGGGGTGAGTTTGTTGCTGTTATGGGGCCCTCGGGTAGTGGAAAGTCGACACTAATGAATTTACTTGGTTGTCTTGATCAACCCTCTTCTGGTTCGTATCATCTTGAAAACTTCGACATTAAAAATCTAAACCAAAACCAATTGGCAGAGGTCCGTAATAAAAGAATAGGTTTTGTATTTCAGAATTTTAATTTGTTACCACGAGCTTCCGCTTTAGAAAATGTAGAGCTCCCTCTTCTATATGGAAGAGTTAAAAACTCTCAAATATTAGCCTTGAAAGCTCTTGAGCGGGTAGGTTTAGCTAAACGTTCCAAACATCGTCCTAATGAACTCTCCGGTGGGGAACGCCAACGTGTTGCTATTGCAAGGGCTATTGTTAATAAACCTGCGATCGTGTTAGCAGATGAACCAACAGGGAATCTTGATACTAGTACAGGTAATGAAATAATGAGTATTTTTTCTAGCCTAAATAGTGAAGGGACAACAATTATTCTTGTAACACATGAAAGAGCTATAGCCTCCTTTGCAAGGAGAACAATTGAAATGAAAGATGGATATATTTATAAAGATAAAATTAATTCTGAGATCGCTGTGTAATGCTTATATTTGATCTTTTTAAAATGGCAATAAGAAGTTTAATAGCGAACACAATGCGCACATTTCTTACTGCGCTAGGAATGATTATTGGGGTTGCATCTGTAATTTCCATGATATCTATTGGTGAAGGCGCTAGACAACAAACGCTTAGTACTATTGCAAAATTTGGCACTAACATTATTACCATCAAACCAGGTAAAAAAAAAACTCGACACGTTTCATCAGATAACGTCAATACACTAGTCCTAGAAGATGCAGAAGCAATAAATACTCTCATACCATTAATTACTGGTGTTGCTGCACAAGTTTACCGTTCTGCTCAAATTAAATATGGTAATAAAAACACCAACACAACAGTAAGAGGAACAGGTATTAAGTACCTTGAAATTGCTAACTTTACTTTGTATCAAGGCCGATATTTTTCATCTCAAGAGGTACGTTCAATAAGAAGAGTTGCTATTTTAGGATCAACCGTTGTTAAAAATTTATTTGGCGATATTACTCCTATAGGGAAAGAGATAAAAATAGATGGTAGTAATTATCTAATAATTGGCTCTACTATCCCAAAAGGAGCTCTAAGCTGGTTTGATCCTGACGACCAAATATTTATACCTGTTACTACAGCACAAAAACGATTATTTGGAGTCAATAATATTCAATCAATTGATATCCAAGCAGAAAAAATTGAAGATCTAGAAATTATAAAGGAAAGAGTAGAATCTCTACTAAGAATCCGACATGGAATCCGAAAAACAGAAGAAAGCGATTTTCATGTACAAAACTCTTCTCAATGGCTTAATAGCTGGGGAGATGCGGCTAAAACATTCACTTACTTACTTGGCGGTATTGCTGGAATTTCATTATTAGTTGGTGGTATTGGAATCATGAATATAATGCTAGTTTCAATTACCGAAAGAACAAAAGAGATTGGTATACGAATAGCTATCGGAGCAAAAAAAAGTGAAATCATGCAACAATTTCTTATTGAATCTGTACTAATAAGCTTTATTGGAGGGGGGATCGGCATAATGATTGGAATTATGATTTCACGAACTGTCTCAAAAATTGGAGGATGGGACACTATAGTGTCAAATCAATCTATCATGATTGCATTTGGATTTTCTGTAGGTGTTGGTATTTTTTTTGGATATTATCCAGCGCGAAAGGCAGCAAATCTAAATCCTATAGACGCATTAAGATACGAATAATTTTCTCCCTTCCATAATTATTTCTTATATGTTTTCTTCATATACAAATTTTCTTTTCTAATTATTTAATGACCATATATCCCAAAATTAATACGTTTCAGAAATGGGCAAAGATGTATAAAAGAGTCCCACTTCTAAGCGAAAAAATAATACCTCCAATTGATGTAGCCCTATTTTTCAAACAACTTTTTTTTGATAGTAAAGAAGCCTTTCTATATGAAAGTGGGAAAGGTTGCAGTCAAATATCACGTTACACTTTAATGGGTATTCCAAATAGTTGTTATGTGAAAATTGAAGATAAACAATCAATCATTAAACTAAGTAAAAATTTATTAGAAGTTATAGGATCAGTAGATGATGGTTGGCAGGCATTAAATTTTAAGTGTGACACTCCAAATTATGAACATTTAAATCATTTTTGGGGTGGGTGGGCAGGTTATATTTCTTATGAAGCAGGTCATGCATTTGAGAAACTTCCTACACGAAAACGTAATGAGCTTGGGTTGCCAGATGCATACTTCATGCAGGTGGATAGGGTTATTGTCTATGATCACCATAAATCAATCTTAAAATATATTATAGCAACAGAATATAATAATGATTCAGATTATTACCAGTTTATTGATGAAATAGATAACGTTTGGGATAAAATTGATAGCATTATTTCTTCTAATCCCATTAAGAAAAATAGTATCACCCACGATAAGCCCTCTTCGAACAATATTAAGTCAAACTTATCATCCAATG
>CAJJDL010000278.1 GCA_905182935.1 uncultured Nitrospinaceae bacterium
TCTTTGAACAGATGAGTGAAGAACATATCCAGTATATGTTAAGCAAAATACCTCGAAATCGTTTTTTAAAAGTTGAAGAAGCAGCTTCAATGGTTTCTTGGCTTTGTTCTGAAGAAAACTCTTTCACGACTGGAGGAGTCTTCGATTTGAGTGGTGGACGTTCAACTTATTGAAGAAAAATTATGAATAAAATAAAGATTACAAATATAAAGGCTATTGTTTTAGAACAGGCAGGAAGGCAGCTTGAATAATACAACAAAAACAAACTAAAGTACACCTTAACTCATAAGAAAAACTGTCCTTAACTTGGGGTCCACTTCAATACTCCAATGTCATGATATCCGGATTACAAACAATCTTTTATTTCTATTTGTTAATTCAAGGCTTTAATTTGAATAATATTCTACTGGATAACATAGGAGTTAATTGGGTGGGGGATGTTAATATTAATTATTGTACCTTTTGATATTTACTTACATTTATGAAAATCTAGCATTACATACTTTCGGGATTAATGTATTTATTTAGACAACTAAGAGCATTAAATTCAACTCATACTGCTTAAAGCATACCTTATAAATAATAAAATGGAAAAGAAATATTTTGAGAATAAACTTGGAATCCGAAAAGATATTTTCGAACTTCCATTTTCACCAATTCGAGAAGTTGCAAGATCCGCTGTGAATCAGGAAGACGTCGTTCAGTTTTGGTTTGGAGAACCGGATGTCAGTACACCCGAATTCATCAGATCTGCCACAAAACTTTCTTTGGATCGAGGAGAAACGTTCTATGCTCCAAATTCAGGCCTGCTTCCATTGCGTGAAACTATTTGTGACTACACGAACAGACTTTACGAAACAAGTATTTGTCCGGAACAGATCACGGTTTCAGTTTCTGGAATGAATGCTTTGATGATCACCACTCAGACTTTGATATCGTATGGATCTAAAGTGGTGGTGGTTTTACCATGTTGGCCTAATATCCCAGCTATCCAGCATATTATTGGTGCAGAAGTAGAAGGTGTTTCGCTCAAAATGAAAGAAGAAGGGTGGTCACTTGACCTCGATCAACTCTTTGATGCTTGTGACAACAATACTTCAGCCATAATTATAAATTCACCCAATAATCCTTCGGGCTGGATGATGAACTCAGATGAACAGAAAGCAGTACTAGAATTTGCACGTAAAAGAGGAATTTGGATTATTAGTGATGAGGTTTACGCAAGAATAAGTTTTAATTCAGATCATGCTCCATCTTTCTGTGAAGTGGTCAATAATGAAGATCGTGTTGTTATTGTAAATAATTTTTCTAAATCATGGGCCATGACAGGCTGGAGACTGGGATGGATCACTGCCCCGTCTAAGCTGGAGACACACTTGGAAAAATTAACTGAATATAATGTCGCAGGACCTCCAACCTTTATCCAACAAGGAGGTATTATAGCCTTGAAGGAAGGAGAAACATTCATTCGTGAAAATAATAAGCGTTATCTGAAAGCATTATCCGTATTTAAAGATTGGACGGATTCCCAAGAACGTATTGAGTTTTGCGTTCCAGAAGCTGCTTTTTATGCATTTTTTAATATAATTGATTGTAATGACAGCTTGAGTATGGCCAAAAATATTCTCAAAAATTATGGAGTAGGCCTCGCGCCAGGTTGTGCATTTGGCCCTCAATTTGATTCATATCTACGATTATGTTATGCAACCTCAATCCCAAAGCTGGAAAGAGGTTTGGAACGCCTTGAGAAATGGCTTCAATCAATCACGTGATAGATAAAATAGAATAAATCAATAAAACTCATATCTCTGGATGGTAGTATCTCCGATCCGGTATTGAGATGACCTAGGCTTTATGATCACCAAAAGGTAATATTCATTAAAAAAAATATTTTGGAAGCGATAAAAAATAAATGAAAGAAAAAACTACACAGTATTTACTCCAATTTCTTGATCGCATACCCAGTGATGATGAGTCTTTGGTTTTTGCAAAAATTGCTGATACAAAAAACCTAAGTCAAATTGCCTCTCAACTCAGAGATGAAGGTCACCGTAATCTAATCTCTTATTCAAAAAAAATTTTTATTCCACTGACCAAACTTTGTCGTGATTTTTGCTACTACTGCACTTTTGCAGAGGCACCGAAAAAACACGGTAGAAGTTTTATGACTCCTGAGGAAGTTATGGAGCTCGTCAAACAGGGAGAGGCAGCAGGATGTAAAGAAGCCTTATTTACTTTAGGTGACAAACCAGAGTTACGCTACAGTGAGGCACGTGAAGAATTAGCAAGTTTGGGACATAAAACTACACTTTCATATTTGAACGAAATTGCCAAAAGTATAGTTTCCGAAACCCAACTATTACCACACATAAATGCCGGAGTAATGACTGCAGAAGACCTAAGGAAATTACGCAAAGTTTCTGTTTCTCAGGGTTTGATGCTGGAAAGCTCTTCTAAAAGACTCTGTGAAAAAGGTGGACCACATTATGGTTCACCGGACAAAATACCAGAAAAACGTTTGGAAACAATTATGCTAGCTGGTATTGAGAAAATACCGTTTACTTCCGGAATTTTAATTGGGATTGGGGAAACTCGCTTGGAGCGTA
>CAJJDL010000279.1 GCA_905182935.1 uncultured Nitrospinaceae bacterium
GTAGGAGGCGGAGTGATGGTGGGAATGGCTTATGTGTTCGCTTCTGCAGGGCCGCTTTCCCCAGTGGCTCATCGCACCAAACCCCTTAAAAATACTACCAGGTTAGTACCCAAAAGCAATAATGGGCTGTAGACTAAACTGTAAGCCATTGATTTAAAATGGTGGGCCGTCTCGGGATCGAACCGAGGACCTACTGATTAAGAGTCAGTTGCTCTACCAATTGAGCTAACGGCCCATCCTATTTTTATATCGCTTTATGAGGGGAGCAAATTATCACTTACTTCGGCAAGAGTCAATGAATGCAATGTTCGGTGAAGCCTAACAAAAAAACCTAACCCCCATCTGCAATATAATTAAAAGCCTGGTATTGAATAGCCCCTATACCACCTGATAAACTGCCCAATAAAAGAGACAGCAATAAAAAGATGTAAGCCTTATTTTTATTTTCCCGCATACGGACAAGGTCAATCAAAAACCCCATTCCCATAAGCGCAAAAAAGAATACACCCTTTAGATCATTTAAAATTTTTTTCCCCACTGCAACCTCTTTTGACTCAAGTTGGTAATGGTATTCGGTAAGAAACGAACATATATAAACAACAGTCAAAAAAAATACCCATAGCATGAGCATGAGATGCTCAGTTTGTTTGATTTTACTTATAGCACCTTCAGCCTTCATACATTATTTGATTTTATTAGGAAGTAATGTTTTAAAAATAGGGTTTTCGCTAATTAATTTTATATAATATAGTGTTTTATTCATTTTAACCAAGTATTTGGTCTATCAATATATTTGTCATAGTTAGTCCACGACTAACGAAGATTATAGTAATGATAACTTGGCATGTGATACAATTATCACATCTGAAACAATACTTTTAACAGCTTAGAGTTGCCACTAAAAACTGCAGCTCTGTGAGTCTGTAGTTTTGTATTATGATAAATTTTTTCAACTCTACACAAATGTAATAAGGTTTTACATGCCATTTAATTGATCAATTTATAAGTAATCGGTAAGGTTTTTACAAACAAATCATAATTACATTGAAAGGAATTAACCATGACTATAAGGCTAGGGGACACAGCGCCAGATTTTACTGCAGAAACAACTGAGGGTACTATCGAATTTCATCAATGGTTAGGGGATGGCTGGGGAGTCTTATTTTCTCATCCTAAAGACTACACACCTGTCTGCACCACTGAGCTTGGCCGTGTTGCAAGCTTGAAAGGTGAGTTTGACAAACGAAATGTTAAGGTTATTGCAGTCAGCGTCGACCCTTTAGAGTCACATAAAGGATGGATTAAAGATATCAATGAAACACAAAGTTGCACAATGAATTATCCGATCATTGCAGACCCGGAGCGAAATGTAGCCACGATATATGGCATGATCCACCCTAATGCACTTGATAACCTCACTGTCCGATCGGTTTTCGTTATTGGTCCGGATAAAAAAGTGAAACTGCAATTAACTTATCCTGCCTCTACAGGCAGAAATTTTGACGAGATTTTACGAGTTATTGATTCTCTACAATTAACTGCCAACTACCAGGTTGCAACTCCAGCTGACTGGAAACATGGGGATGACTGTGTTGTCGTTCCAGCCATCAAGACAGAAGATATTCCAGCTAAGTTTCCAAAAGGATTCACCGAGGTCAAGCCTTATTTGCGGATGACACCACAACCTGACCTTTAATCGATTTATTTTCAACTAATAAAGCCTGTTCGGGGAGGAGATTCCTGTTCAGGCTTTATTTTGAAACATTTCTATGACAACACCTAATTCTAAAACAAACTTAATCTCTAATCTTATTCGTTTAGTTGACGATCGAGATGAATTTGTTCGTAAAAAAGTACGCGAGCAGCTTATTAATCTTGGAGACGACGCAGTTCCCTTTCTTGAGATAGCAGCAAAAACTGAAAACCTTGAAGTTAAATTAATAGTATTAGAAATAATCAAAGCAATTGCCCCAAAACAACTTCTTGAAAAATTTAAACAACTAGCGAAAAGTTCTCCCTCCGGTCACTGGGACCTGGAAACCGGTGTAACTTTTTTACAAGAATTTGGCTACCCTGATAAAATAACTGACGATATAGTCCGTTCATTAGACCTATTAGCAAAGGAAGCATTCGATAGAACCAAGCAAAAATCGCCTAAACAAGCCGTCGAAGCATTAACCCATTATTTATTTTTTGAAAAAGGATTTGAAGGCAACACAATAGACTTTCTTAATCCGGACAATACTTATTTTTCAAGAATGCTTAAACAAAAAAAAGGTATCCCGATCACATTGACAGCTCTGTGTATTTTCATAGGACAAAGGATAGGACTCCCTATAGTAGGTATAGGTTTGCCAGGACGCTACATCGCTAAATATGACTCACTAACTCAACCTATATACTTTGATCCTTTTGACAAGGGGCGCATCCTTTCTGCAGACGACTGCGCTAAACTCACAGAAACAATGGGGTATCGTTTTGAGGAACACTATTTGATTGCTGCCACCAGTAGAGAGACACTTACACGTATGATGAACAATCTCATTGTGATATATAATAAAACCTCTGAATCGGAAAAAGTTAACCACCTTTCAGATTTCATCAAAGTTCTTAGTGGAAATCAAAAAATAAACCCATCCAGTCGCCCTTCTTAAATCGGACCTATCATGGAAAATACAAAAACTATTTTAGTAACCGGTGCAGGGTCTGGAATTGGAAGAGCTATATCTCAATATCTTTCAAAAAATGCCTATACTCTGGTCCTTCTCGGAAGAAACCTCAACAACTTAGAAGAAACAAAAAATTCTTTAGAAAACTCCGATAAACACCAGTGCATTTCATGTGACATACGAATAAAAAAAGACGTCGCCACGGCTCTAGCAAATAGTAAAATTAAATCGCTTTACGCACTTGTTGCCAATGCCGGCATTGGCGGAGAGAATAGTTACTCAGCAGACGATCGGTGGCACGAAATCATAGATACTAATCTTACTGGAACCTACAACACTATTCATGAGTGCCTCCCTTATCTTAAAAAAAACAAGGCCTCATTTAAAAAAATTGTCATCATCTCGTCAATCTTGGCAAGGCTTGGAGTACCTGGATACTCTGCCTATTGTGCCTCAAAAGCCGGTTTGCTTGGACTAAACCGTTCCTTGGCAATTGAATTAGCTCAAGATAAAATTCTTGTCAATGCGCTATGCCCAGGATGGGTGAATACCGATATGGCACATGAAGGGTTACAAGCATTTTCTGAAGCTTTAAAAATAAGTAAAGAAGAAGCGCACACAAAGGCAATGACCGATGTCCCTCTGGGTAAAATGTCAGAACCCGATGAAATCGCACAATTAACAGCCTTCCTAGTTTCCGGTGCCCAGACTTCCATAACCGGTCAAACTCTAGATATTAATAACGGGGCGATGATGCCTTGACTACTTCAAAAAGTAAGAAGACGTCTTAAAAAACCTAACTACTTAACATTAATTTTTCTGATTATTTTTTATAGAGGGCCTATAGGATGGGAGGTTTACTACTCTTATTTTTTAGCGATCAAGTCGACCTCGCCTGAGCCTAAAAAAAACAAGGAAAAATATCTTATTAGCAGTCAACTTTAAGCAACTAATTGCTCCTTCATTTTTACACTGGCTTCTAATTTAGCATAACGCATGTTCATGGTATCTAAATTCGTAGCAAGAATATAAAGCAACTGTTTATGGAATTTTGTTTGAATAGAAGGGAGCATTTTCTCTACGAACTCGAGCTTAAACTCCATAACCACAACTTTATCAGAGGAGGCACGAGCATCTAGGTTTCTCTTATTTTTGGTGAGCATAGCAACTTCGCCAAAAACTGTTCCAGTTTTTAATTCTAAAATAATGGACTCTATATGGTTCTCTCTAGACTTTACAAGCTGTAGTGTTCCGAACAAAATTACGAATAACGAAGAACCATCATCTCCTTCCTTAAAAATATATTCTCCTTTATTACAGTTCTTAAAAACCTTCTGTCTGCCTACTAGTTTAAACAATTCTTTATCATTGAATACTTTAAAGAATCGAATCTTTTGAAGGAATTTTGTAATCGCATCTGTTTCCATACAAAGTATCTCCACTAACACAGTAATTACTAATAGGGTTTTATGATCTTCAGTAGGGATAAAAGTGGGCCGTCCAGCTGCCTTTCTCGGTTTTATCACTGAACTATTATAAATTAACAACAATGACCTTAACTACTAGCCATAGGGATAGTTTTAAAAGTATTGCGATTTTAAGAGGGCCTTTGGCAAAACCATTATTTAAAATAGTTATGGGGCACGGCAAGAAAAACTAACCTACTTCTCCACCGATAGGAATTTAAAACTCATCAGAAATAATGGGGCGATGATGCCTTGACTACTTTAAGAAAGTAGAAAAGAAAATAAAAAAGTCTAACTACTTAACCTTAACTTTTCTGATTGTTTTTTATAGAGGGCCTGTAGGATGGGAGATCGACTAGGCTTGTGTTTTAGCGTCTACCAAA
>CAJJDL010000280.1 GCA_905182935.1 uncultured Nitrospinaceae bacterium
AAATCATTTTTTATAGAGAACCCTATTGTCTGTAAGTTTTCAGAAGCACTGCGAAAAATATCGATTACTTCATTACGTTTTTCAATTACTCTGGTTTTATCCTGAGGTTGAAACGTTAATTCATCCCGTATTTTCTGTATTTCCTTATCTTTATAAAACTCCTTTGATTGAAAAAGGATATCGTTTATTTCGCGAAGCGAATCGTTAAATTGATTGAAAAATAATTTGATTTGGTCAAGAGCATTAGTGGCATCAAAAAATATCTGAACATTTGACATTTTTGTTGATTCTTTTTCCAACGTCAAAGCAGAATTTTCTGCAATATTTATAAACTTATTAAAATCACTTGCAACTATTTTGGGATCATTAAAAGTTTTATCTACTTCAGCCAACGCTGGCTGCGGTTCAGCATTCAGATTAGTCGCTCGAATACCTTGCCGTAATTTCTCGTTATCAAACTGCAATTCTTTTTGGACTGGAAGTCCCTTGAGGTTCAATTCAAAGAATCCTAGTTTCAATAAAACATTATCGTCATCTCTTAGGTCTATTCTTGTTGATCCGCCTGCGAAGCTTTTTAGAGTAAGGCGGTTATCAATAACATTGGCCCTCACTCTATTTTGTTGAGTTCCTCCATCTAATCTACCGTTATTAATAGTATCCTCACTGGGATCAAGCATTTTATTCCCGTTGCGATCTTCTGTAAGATAAAGGCCCTCTCCAAACTCATTCGCACTGATTTTAATAATGTCAAGAGTTCCATTATTATTGGTGTCTTCGGCCCTATCTAAACGATTATTCTTATTTGTATCTTCGCCGTAATTGATCTTATCTTTTAAGTCGAAAATCGAATCGGTCGTCTCGACAGAAACTTTGAATCCATTAATATAAAAATTTCCACTGAGTCCGAGAGCATCTAACTTGGATTGTTCATCGGATACTAAAGTATTGTTTATTGCTTTTTTTGTTGGAGTAACTGTGAATTTTTCTGTAGGCGACGCTATACCGGCTTTAATTTTGACAAGATCCTGGCGGGATGAATCAGCTGCAACTAAATTAAATGCATCTGTATTACGAAATACATTTACAGTGGTCCTTAAAGTCTGAAAAGTATCCCGAAGTTCATTCAACCTGTCAACTTTTAGATCAGAAAATCGACTGTTTCGTTCAATATCATCAACAATGGGTAGTTGGGTTTTTTCTGATCTCTCTTGAATAGAGTTAGTCTTAAAAGTAAAGCCATTTGTGCCGGACCTAGATTGGCCCCCAGCATTAATTGTATCCCTTGCCTTGCTGACAATTTCTTTACTACCCCCTGGAGTCGAAAAGGGGGAGGTAAACATAAATGATCCACTTGTTCCCGATACTTCCATCATGCCTCTCGAGTCAAGAAAAAGAACAGAAAAAAAAATAAAGATTTTCTGTTTCCTCTCCGATACGAGTACTAGGAACAAATTAGCAGAACTAGATATAAAAAAACGTTCGTCGGCGCCATATCGCGTCGACTTAGCTTTTTCCAGATAATCATATCTAGAAAGAGCATCTGTTCGGCGGTTTTGCCTCAGGAAAGCAGGCCACTCCATCTTTTTAAAGATGGAGTTAGTTCCATAATCGATAGCTAGCCATCACTCTGCACACTCCCCAGTATGCTTTTCCGATGGCGTGAAACCGGTTTTAGGAATCAATCCTAGCACTCAACTGTTGGTAATCCTCCGGATGTGTCCCGGCGGGCGTAGCTTTTCTTCCCTCATTTAAAAACAGTAAAAGACATCTAAAGTTAAATCACCTTATTCAAGATCTGTCCCATTTCTGATTCAACTGCAGCAGGATGTGCCTCTGGTCTTTCGTTATTACCATAATTACTTTCGAGCAGCTCTACCTGTTCTACTTTGGCCCTGATGGAGGACTTGGGATGATTCTGGTTTATTTCTAGAGGATTTTCCACAGCCGCTGAAGGTCCCCCATGGCCAAATCCCTCGCTACTATATTGATCCTTACTTATACTAGCCGGAGTTGGACCACTAAGAATGCTTTGCATTTTCATACCATTTTCTGACGTAGTTTCAATCCCACCCCCTGGACTATGTAGTGGGCTTTGGCTATCTTCTTTAGTCGTGGTCTCGGTGGTAGCCTCCGTAGACTTATGAGACAATTTCCCCCATTGTGGCGAGTCAGATTGATGGGAAACAGCAGCTTGCGCTCCGGCATTGGTATTCGTACTTATTTCAACATAGTCCTCTTGTGCAGGTGCGACCGCTCTATTCTTTATATCATCTGATTGGTTCTGTTTTAAAGCTTGGCTAGCAGAAGCCCTAGGCTGAACATCCATTTTAGCTGCCTTTAGATCCTCTGTTGATAGCTCTAGTGTGTTGGCGCTTGGCCTAGCAATTCTTGATGTCTTCACATCATCTTCTGTGACTCGCAGTTTATTCGATTGAGGTCCAGCTATCGCATGAACCTGCGATGTTATATTCTGTGTCAAATCTGCTTTATCCCATGCCATTTAACTACCCTCCAAAAACGAAAAAATTTCATGCCTCATAATCACTATTATCATTTATTAGCTTATTTCAGAAACTAACAATTTAAAAATGTCTCTATCTAGTATAATTTTCCCCAATATAAATAAAGTTTAAGCTTATATATCCGATAACTAGATTAGGTACTTTAGTATCAGCAAAAGAAAACCTTAAAAAAATAATCAGTAGTTCGCTACCATTTTTTTAATTCCCTGAAATACCCACCTAATCAACTTATCCTAAAACTCTACAGTGCTCTTATCGGAATAAATACAGGAAACTTTAGCTTTTTATAAAAAAAAACTAACCTGCAATAAGACAATAAGAATACCTTTTATTTTTCAACTACTTAAATAAAGAGATAAGAAAGTCCTAGTTATATTTTTTAGATTATTGAGCTCGGAAATATGGAATAAGATTAGACCATTCCTGATAGTAAGGGAGGATTTCATACTCAAGTAGATCAGCTAATAAAACCCAGTCTTTATTTTTATTGGCATCTACCATCTGATGGGTAAAGGTAATCAAATTATCCCGCCTCTCTTGAATACTTTTGCCATCAAAAACAGTATCAGGAGAAATTGCTTTCGCTTCCAAAATCATATCCAGTACCTGAGATAACCAGTCAACCCCGTCTATTATATTAATAAAAAACTGATTCGCCTCCTGTTCATTGCCCATACGGAATAATTCAACCGATTTTTCTATACCTGGAATCAATTTTATTAGATACGCATCTGCATTTTCTATATTTTTATCAACAATATTCGACAGATTAGTAACTTCTAGCTCCAGAGTTTCAATATCTGATAATCGTATATTTCGATTCACATTAGAATCAGGAGAAGACTCGTGACCATTAAGTTTTATAGACCTAACAACATTCCCCTGCTGTAAACCGACTTTCTCTATATGCAATAGAAATTCGTCTAGCGTTTCTCCTATACCGGAAACTATTTCTTCTTTTCCATTGATTAGTAATTTCATAATTAATACCTTAATAATTCAAAGGTCTAGCTGTTTACTCGCATTTCTATTCTATATACTACTAAGATAAGGGGCAAGTCGGAAATACAGTATAGTAACAGCTAGGAGTACAGACCTACACTATTAGAGAAGACTATCGAGGCTAAAGCCATTGACCGTAAAGTAAAGCTTGTCTGGCAGCTAAAGATTGAAATGTTTTGTGATACGATTTATTGATTCAAATACCCAAATACTCCCTTGTAACAATACCAGTAAAAAGTAACGGTAATAAATCCAACTTGACCTCATCTTCTTGAAATGATAAAAAATGGAGTCTTAAAATCTATAAAACACAAAGTAATTTGGAGATGGCCTAAATGGAAGTCAATGAACTCAAGTTAGAGATACGAAAACACCACGTAACCCCTGGAATAAATGTACTGGATTTAGTAATAGATGCAGATGGCGAAAAAATTAAAATACAAACACAACATAAAGAAACTGATCGTGCGTTTCAACAGTTTGTAAAAGATGCTATTAAGTTAGGTAAAACCCTATCAGAAGCTCGTATCGAATAGACTAACCAATTACTCTGTTATATTTCAATCTACCTGGAGGAGCCAAGTAGATTTTTGAGAGGCAATCGCTTTAAAAGCCAACCCATTAGACTCCCCCCTTGCCTCGGAATCACGCCGTTAACTTTTCAATTTCTTTAACGATTGAACGACCTAGAGGGGCATTGTTTTTCAAATGTTCTCGGACTAAAATTACCGCGTGGTTATCATCAATAGCTTTCATAAATATACTGAAATTATGCTCCAAGCTATCCTGATTGGTTATTAAAACACCTGCTACCCTAAAAAAACTTTGTTTTGGTGGCATCGCCTTGCTCCTAAGCCGTCACCCTAAGTGTTAAATTTTTCTGAGATCCCAAGCAATTCGACTGAAAACCGAAAAAATAATCCATCATATCTAAATCAGAATATAAACTCTTTAATTAAAAGTGGCTCAGAGTGCGCAATTGAAATGTTTAACATATAAACCTTATAAAAAATATAAAGAGACTACGTCTTCTATACACACCAAACTAACATTAATTTTATAAGGTATTCTCATCATTTTTTTTACTATCTTGTCTATTCTTTGAAGTTGGAAATTTATCAGACGAGTTTATTTCTTTACCTGCCCGAAATAATGTACGCACTAGGATGGCAATAACTAATACCACTAAGACTAAAATAAAATCGTTTGAATCAAAGTCCACCTAAAGACACCCCCTGTTTGGTTTAATCGAAATACTAGTTATAGCCCAAAACATATACTTTTGAAAGTCAGGATAATACTAGTCTAACCTGAGATTAAGCTCCTATACCAGCAAACAATACTAATGATAATATTGATTAGGTTATTCAGATTGCTGGTTTAGGTGGAATAACAAGTTTTATAAGGTTAACGTACTAGGTTCATTTTTTTAATTTTTTCGACCAAAGTAGTTCTATTTAACTCCAATAATCCCGCGGCTTTATTCTTAACCCAATTGGTTCTTCCAAGCGCTTCAGTAATAAGGCCTCTTTCAAACTCTTCAACCGCAGCTTTTAGATTAATTCCTCCTTCTGGTAAACCTATAAAAAAAGAGTTTTTTAATCCGTTCTGCAACATTTTAGATGGAGTTAGTTCGTCTTGAGGCTCTTCATTGGATGGCAGATTTTCTCTAGGAATATCACCCAAAACTTTTTCTGGTAAGTCTTTAGAAGAGATATTATTCCCAATACTCAACACAACCATACGCTCAATAAAATTTCCTAACTCGCGTATGTTCCCTGGCCAGGAATATTTTGTCAGCAGATCGATAGCTTCACTACTAATAGTCTTTGGATGCTGTCCTTGATTCTCAT
>CAJJDL010000281.1 GCA_905182935.1 uncultured Nitrospinaceae bacterium
TTGAATCTGAAAAACCTGACTTAATTGGGATTTCAATAGGCACTCCAGTGCAACTTATGTCGGGGGTTACATTTTCCACGCTTATCAAAGAAAAATATCCAGATATTCATGTAACTGTCGGTGGCAATATAATCACTCGCCTGCGTGAAGAGTTTGCGAAGAAGGATAGTTTTTTTGGGACAGCATTTGACTCAATTATTTTTTATGAAGGTGAACATCCGATTGTTTGGTTGACGGAAGCTTTGGATGGTAAACGTAAAATGGAAGACGTTCCTAACCTCATTTACCGTGAAGAAAATGGAAGTATTCGCGTAAATAGTACTTATCAGGAAAAGGTAAATGAATTACCTCCTCCAGATTTTGATGGTATTCCATGGGAAAAATACTTCTCTCCGGAACGGCTTGTTCCTTATCTGGGCACCCGCGGATGCTATTGGGGAGAGTGTACATTTTGTGATCATGGAGCCGGTTATATTGATCAGTTTCGCGCTAAACACGCCGACCAGATAATTAGTGACTTGGAGCATCTAAAAAAAACATGTAACGCAAAACACTTTTTATTTACTGACGAATCGTTTCCACCTGCACTATTTAAAAAACTACCACCACTGATGGTTGAGAAAGGTCTTGATATATATTGGACAACTCTCATTCGCTTCGAATCTAGTCTGCTTGAACCTGAAGTCTGGGACTTGGCTGCTCAATCGGGATGCCGTTCGCTTTATTTTGGGTTGGAGTCTGCTAATCAACGCATTATTAAATTGGTAAAAAAAGATACAGATATTTCTGCTGCAGTCACTAACTTAACCGAAGCTAAGAGGGTAGGTATTTGGAGTCATGTTATGGCCTTTTATGGTTTCCCATCAGAAACAGCAGAAGAGGCTGAAGATACTAGACAGTTCTTGATAAAAAACCAAGAGATTATCCACTCGGTTGAAATGTATTTTTTTGTTTTGTATAAACACGCCCCGGTCATGAATATGATCAAACAGTTAAATATGGAAGTTAAGGAAAATCCTGAACACGATTTGGCTTTGGACTTTTATTACACTCCTAAGTCAGGTCAAACTATTGAAGAAGCCATGGGTCGTTATGAAAGTTTTTATCAAAACGATTTTGATCCATGGGCTATGCGAATCAACGCTCGCGAGCATGTTTTTCTTTATATTACCCACTATGGGACTAATAATCTCCCTGACCTATATAATAAAAATAAAGTTATTCCAGTAGGGCGTAGCCGATTTTAAAATTTCAAATCCTTATGCCGTTCAGTGGGCCTATTATTTTGATTCAACTTTAGATAAAGGTGGATTTCTTTATCACTTGAGTTAAGTGTTTTTTTTAGCTACTCTTATTTTTTTTTAAGCGGAGCCAAAAAATGATTAAGACCACCTTGATCGGGCATGCCTGTCTGCTTGTGCAGTCCAAGGAAACTACTATACTGACAGATCCTGTTTGGTTTGATTATATTTGGGAAGAAATAAATGTATTGTGCCCTAGCATCGTTTTGGAAAAGGATAAGATTCCGCCGATAGATGTACTTAATCTTTCTCATAGGCACCAAGATCACTTTGATGTTCGCACTTTAGCTTATCTTGTTCGAAACGAAAGAATTCTTAAACCCGATTCAATTATTCTTGCTCCTAAGGATGACCTTCTTCTCGATATCCTTAATGAATTAGAGTTTAAAAACATAAGGGTTGTTTCTGACTTTGAGGCTATTCAGATCAAAGATGTGACAATTACTCCAACCCCTTCGCTCAATCAGTCGAGTACAGCTGAAGATAGTTTTCCTGAACACGGGCTTCTTGTGAGCGATGGGGAGGTCACAATTTGGAATCAGGTGGACTCTCAAGTAAACCCAGATATTATTCAGCGGATTGGAGAATTATATGGTCAGGTTGATTTTTTTCATTCTCGCTTTGTCCCTTTGCTTGAGGGTAATTTTAGCTACAATAAAGCTCTTAAACTACCGATTGACGAATACTGTACTTTCTTAAATGTTGTGAAGGCACTTGGGCCAAAGTTTGTGGTGCCAGGTTCTGCTGCTTTTAGATACCGCGACGAATTAGCTTTCTTAAACCAATATACCTTTCCAATTACCCAAGATCAGTTTCTCCGTGATGTGGCCGCATTTTGTCCGAAAGTATCCAGGGAGCATTTTTTCCCTGGTGATGTAGCACATATATCAGCTTCTGAAATTCGAATAGATAAGCAATCATCTTCTTTTGTGAGTATCCTTGAAGATGATAGCCACCGTTTGACATTCAAACCGAATACAGAAGTCCCTTCCATTAAAACTCAAACCATCGATCCTATCGAATACAAAAGAGAATTAAAAGTTGTTGAGAACTTTGTTCAAAACAATTTACTCGACCGAGTTTTAAAAAGTGAGTTGCTGGAAGGTTGGCAGCACTGGCAAATTGTTTATCAATTAGAAGTGTTCATGCAGGGAGAAACTCAAGTATGGACCATAGATTTTGGGCAATCTGGACAACCAAAGCTTCAGAAGGGGGATATTGGTAAAATAAATCTTTATGAGGGAATTTCTTCATCAGAGTTATGTGCGTTGGTTGAAGGCAATACATCGTGGGATTATGTGACTCTTTGCGGTAATTATCGGACTTTCAATAATATTTATAGGATTACTGATGGAGGGTTTGAAATTCCCCCTGAAAATAAATCCAACTATGCGTTGGAGCCTTTAATGGATATATTTCCATGGGATGGTGATATGGATCGTAGAAAATTTATGAAAGACGTTAAGCGTTGGAAAGGTAAGTCTGAATAAAGGGAATAAATTATTAAAAATATGACAATGGGTTGGACATAATAATTGAATGTTTATATTAAATAAATTTCATTAGGACTAGGTGTAATCTTTAGTTCCATACAAGAACTTCTTTTAACTTAAAAAAAAGAGAAAGATTGCAAATCATTCCAAAGCCTTTAACGCCCCTCCAATTTAACCAACATAACTTGAACTTTGATTGTTTTGTGGCCTCATTTTTGATTCCTGAAAATATTTAAATGCTAAAAAGACATAAAATACTATAAAATAGTGCTTTGATTCAGTATTTATCTATAGATAATCCACTTTTTATCCGATTCATAATATACAGTTGTTACATTAGTTTTATACAGGGAACCCTCTCTTGGCATTGCACACCATAAACAAAAACCATTTCTGGCTAAATTGTTTGCTCATACTATTTTTCTTTTTAGTCTGTGGACAGGCGTATGCGCAAAAACCAGACAAACTCGCCCGAGTCAAAGTGTCAAAGGTGCAGACTCTACCTGAGGGTAATAAGATTGAATTGCCGGGTAATGTTCTACCCTGGGCAACATCCCAGCTAGCTGCGGAAGTAGATGGCCGAGTGGAAAAAATTTTGATAGAGGAAGGCCAGTCTGTGTTGGAAGGCGCTCCTCTGATCTATCTGCGAACTCAACCTAAAAAACTGGAACTAGAATAGGCAATGGCAGAGAAGGAAATAATAGCCAACCAGCTTGATGAATTGACTACAGGAACTCGCCCTGAGGTTATTGCGGAAGCTAATGCGGCTATGGAAAATACGGAAGCCGCCCTGAAACTTGCGCAGATAGAATTGACCCGCACCCAGAAGCTATTTAAGGATGGTGTGCTTAGTGGTAACGATTTTGATACTGCCAGAACTGCGGCTGATCGTGCCCAAGCTGCTCATAAAGGCAAAAAAGCCCGATGGGATGAACTTATAGCAGGACCGCGTATTGAGAAAATTAAACAACAGGAAGCTCGGCTGTCTGTCGCGGAAGCAAAAATAAAACTTCTTCATGACAATATCGACCGTTCTGTAATACGCTCTCCTTTTAATGGGTTTATTATCAAAAAGTTGACCGAAGTGGGGCAATGGCTAAAAAAAGGTGCCCCGGGGGTGACCATGATTTCCACGGATCCTGTTAAAGTGGAAGTTCATATTCCCCAACATTATTTTTACCAAGTTAGAAAAGGGATTAAGGTCCAAGTTATATTGGAAACTCGCCAAGATGGATTGTCCAACCGTATTTTCCAGGGCAAGGTAGTCGAGGTTATTCCTTTTGGAAATTCTACTTCACGAACCTTTCCCGTTCGTATTAAGGTGAACAATCCAAAGTCTATTCTGACAGCGGGAATGCTTGTCAAGGTGGTATACCAACTCAAAAAATCTTCTTCCAAACAAATCTATGTTTCTAAGGATGCGCTAGTTCGCTCGCCTATGGAAACTGTGGTTTGGGTGGTTCGCTCGGAACCAGGAAAAATACTAAAAGCTCACAAAGTTATTGTCACTTCGGGAGAACAAAAAAATAGCATGATAGCCATTAACTCAAAAGATAATAAAATAAAAGTTGGTGATCGAGTGGTAGTTCAGGGCAATGAACGTCTTCGTCCTGGTATCAATGTTGAAATTGTAGAATAACTACCCTAACGTCACCCTTGTTATGAAGCTGATCGAACAATCCTTGAAATATGGTGTCACCGTTGCTGTTGGGGTGATCATGATTATTTTATTTGGAACCATATCGCTGTTCCGGATACCTGTCCAATTGGTTCCAGATGTGAGTCAGCCAGAGTTAACGGTATCCACTGACTGGCCAGGTGCTAGCCCTGAAGAGGTAGAGCGTGATATTGTTGATGAACAGGAGAAACATCTAAAATCAATCGCCGGTTTGGTTGAAATGAAAAGTATTTCTCAGACCGGAAGATCAGAGATTTATCTAAAATTTCGCACTGGTTCCAACCTCCAGGAAATGTTGGTGCGCTCTTCCAACGCCCTCCAACAGGTACCCTCCTACCCAGAAAATGCTAACGAACCGATTATTAAAACTGTAAATATTTCAGACCGCCCTATTGGTTGGTTTGTGCTTCAACCGCTTCCTGAAATGGTCGATAAAGTTGACGTTTATCAATACCACGATTTTGCTAAAGATCAGATTAAAACCCGTTTTGAGCGCATACCCGGTGTATCGGATAGTCAGGTACATGGTGGAAGTCCTTTGGAAGTTCATGTGATATTTAATTCTGATGCACTGGCTGAACGAGGTATAAGCATTGTTGAAATGCGAGAAGCACTGCGCCGGCAGAA